>CAZBVS010000007.1:0-32876 GCA_964495575.1 uncultured Candidatus Saccharibacteria bacterium | reverse complement strand
TCTTTCTTTGTTGGGCGTTTCATTTGTTTGGTTTTCCTTCTGGCTCCCGGTGGTATTTTTAGCTGGTTTAGTAGGAGGGCTGTTTAGTTTTGTAAAAAAGATTTTATCTGGTGATGTTTTTATAGATTACTTATTATCTATTGTTATTGCTACCTGTTTGTTTTATGTTGCGTCTTATGCCTTAGGTTTTGGAGGGATTATCTGGTCAGTTATTATCTGGGAGATTGTTTATAACATAGTTATTGGTGAATTTATTCTTTATATACTGAATAAAATAAAAATATGAACCCCAAAAATGACCTAAATTTAGAAGATATTCTTGCTGATAAAAGCTCAGAAGATGACTTGCTTGAGGTGCCTTTAACGGATCGCATTTTTCACATATTTTTTATAACCACCCTGGTTATTGTCTTAGTGGTCTTGGTTCAATTTTTAAACGTTAGTGTCTTTAAGCACAAAATATTTAGTCAGAGTGCCTTCGCTAATATTACAGACAAAGATATAGAACCTGCTCCAAGAGGATTAATCAAAGATAGGTTTGGTAATAATCTTGTTAAAAACGAAGCTTCTTTCAGTGTTTTTCTCTCTGTTCGTGATTTTCCTAAAGAAACTGAAAAAAGAGATATGGTTTTTGATCAGATAAGTAGTGTGTTGGATATAGATCGAGATAAGACAATAGAAAAAATAAAAAATCATGATTGGAAGTTAGGGAATCTTTTGTTGAAAAAAGGAATTTCTCATGAAAAATTAGTTACCCTATCCGCAGAGGAACTTCCGGGGATCACTGTTGAGCCAGGCTTTTCAAGGCTTCCTGCTTATCCCAAAGCCTTCAGCCATGTTTTAGGTTATTCAGGGCTAGTGAGTAAGGAAGACTTAGAAGAAAATCCTGGTCTCATCTTCCAGGATGAGATAGGTAAGACAGGCTTGGAATATAAATATGATAAAAGATTAAGAGGGGAGAACGGAGAAGAGATTGCTTATATGAATGCCAAGATGGAAGTTAAGGATAAACAGACCGTTGCCGAGCCAAAAATAGGAGAGACAATAGAAACATATATCGATAGTGAGTTTCAAAAATATTTATACGACCGATTAAAAAAACAGGTTGAAAGTTTAGATGCTAAAGGAGGAGTTGGGTTAGCTGTTAATCCTCAGAACGGGGAGGTCTTAGCCTTAACCAATGTACCAAGCTTTGATCTGAATAACTTGAGCGACTCCTTAAAAGGGATTAATCAGCCATTTTTTAACCGAGCAGTTTCAGGCTTATACAGCCCTGGGTCCACCATCAAACCTTTAGTAGCTACTGCTGCGTTAGAAGAGGGGGTTGTTACTCCTCATAAACAGTTTCTTTCAACTGGAGAGTTGGTGGTCCCTAATCCTTACGACGAGGATAATCCCTCCGTCTTTAAAGACTGGAAAGAACATGGTTGGGTGAATCTACACTCTGCCTTAGCAAGATCAAGCAACGTCTATTTTTATATAGTAGGCGGTGGATATAAAGATCAAGAAGGGCTTGGTATTACCCGATTGAATAAATGGTGGGAGAAATTTAACTTAGATGAGGAAACTCAGATAGACCTTCCGGATGAAGAAACGGGTTTTCTGCCTACTCCTCAGTGGAAAGAAAAAACCCAGGATAAATTTTGGAGAGTCGGAGATACATACAATGTTAGCATCGGTCAGGGTCAGTTATTAGTCACTCCTTTGGAGTTAATCAACTACATCTCCGCTATTGCTAACGGTGGAGAGATAAATAAGCTTAGAGTTTCCCAAGCTCAGAAAAAAGAGGTTACCAAAAACATCTCCTCAGATATTGAAGGGGCGCTAGAGGACGTTAGAAAAGGAATGAAGGATGTAGTGGATAAGGAGTATGGAACAGCACATTACCTTAATTATCTTCCTTTTGAGGTTGCGGCAAAAACTGGCACGTCTCAGGTGGGGAATCATGAGACCAACGCTCTTTTTGTGGGGTATGCTCCTTTTGATAATCCTGAGATTGCTATCCTTGTATTAATCGAGGATGCAGAAGAAGGGGGGTTAAACTCTGTTCCAGTTGCTAGTGATGCTCTAAATTGGTATTACCAAAATAGAATAAAAAAGACAGAAAAACCGTAAAAACGAAGCCATCTTTTGAATATTTGTCTATATTGAAAAGTATCTTTATTTTTCATATAATAACTTCATATTAAACTACATAAATTCATGTCAGACACTGAGTACCTATCTAAAAAAGGATATAAAGAACTCGAGAAAAAGCTTAAATACCTCAAAAAAGAGAAGAGGCAAGAAATTGCTAAAAGATTAAAAGAAGCCAAAGAACTAGGCGACCTTTCTGAAAACTCTGAGTATCATGAAGCAAGAAATGATAAAACAGAACTTGAAAAAGAAATAAATGAATTAGAGAACGTTCTTAGAAACTCAAAGATAATTAAGAAATCTAGAAAGAAAGACAAGGTTAGGATCGGTTCTACGGTAGAAATAAAAAAAGATGGTAAAAAAGTAACTTATGACATAGTAGGCTCAAGCGAATCAGATCCTTCTAACGGAAAGATCTCAAACGAGTCTCCCTTAGGTGAAAAAATCTTAGGTAAGAAAAAAGGAGAAGAGTTTAAGTTGTACACCCCCAAAAGGGAGAAAACATTAAAAATTCTTAAAATAAGTTAAATATATAGTATTTTTTTAAAACCGTCTTTAATTGTTAAAGGCGGTTTTTTTTGTGATATAATGAAAAATGTTCAACATAAAAATAACCTAAAATAATATGTTAGAAGACCTAATTGATGATAGATTAAAAAAACTTAAAGAGTATCAAGAAAAAGAAGACCCTTATCCTTCACAATCTCATAAGGATAAATTTATAAAAGAAATCCTTGATTCTTTTGATGAGCTAAAAGAAGGTGACCCACTTTATATCACAGGTAGAGTAATGGGGTGGCGGGATCAAGGCGGTATTATTTTTACTGACCTAAAAGACAGTACTGGAGAAATCCAGGTTGTTTTTAATGAAGATGACACAAAAAACTTTAACCTTCTTCAAAATACTGTTGATCTAGGTGACTTTTTGGAAGTAAAAGGTACTATAGGAGAAACAAACAGAGGAGAAGAGAGTGTTATGGCTAAACAGGGAAGGATAGTTTCTAAAAGTCTTCGCCCCTGGCCATCTACTTGGTTCGGTATTGAAAATGATGAAGAAAGGTATAGAAAAAGATATCTGGATTTTGTGTATAACAATGAATCTAAGCGGAAGGTTTTAACCAGGTTTAAAGCAATTTCTGAAATTAGAAACATCTTAGAGGATGAGGACTTTATTGAAGTTGAAACCCCCATCTTACAGCCTTTACCTGGTGGAGCCTTGGCTGCTCCCTTCGAGACCCATTTTAATGCCTTAGACCTTGATGTGTACCTGCGTATTGCTAAAGAACTTTACTTAAAGAGATTGTTAGTCGGCGGATTTGAGAAAATATTTGAGATAGGTAAAGATTTTCGAAACGAAGGGATTGACAGAGAGCATTACCCAGAGTTTACCATGCTTGAGTTATACTGGGCTTTTCAAGATTATGAAGGCTTGATGGATGCTATCGAAAAATGGATCAAAGAACTTGTAAAAAGGTTAGACATAGAAAAAGTAACCTTTGAAGGAGAAGAGATTGATTTCTTCAAAGATTGGCCAAGAGTAAAGTATGTAGACCTAATTAAAAAATACAGCCCTGAAGATGTTGATAAAATAGATACTCCTGAAATTGATGATGTATTTAAAAAGAAAGTTCGACCAAACATAAAGGATCCGATCTTTGTTGTAGACCACCCTAAATCTATCTCCCCGTTGTCCAAAAGCCATCAAGGTGATAAAGATTTTACCGAACGTTTTCAGTTAATTGCTGCAGAGACAGAGTTGGTAAATGGATTTTCAGAGTTAAATGACCCAATTGATCAGAGAGAAAGAATGGAAAAACAAGAAGAAATGTTTCGGGAAGGTAACGAAGAAGCTTCTCGACTAGATGAAGATTTCCTACAAGCCTTAGAGTATGGTATGCCCCCAACAGCGGGATTAGGGATAGGTATTGATCGTCTTGTTGCCTTTATAACCGATACTCACAACATAAGGGACGTAATACCTTTCACCACCATAAAACCAAAAGATAAATAAAAACCAACATGTTAGATATAAACTTTATCCGAGAAAACTCAGAAGAAGTAAAAAAAGGAATTCAGAAAAAGAACGTTGATTCTAAGATTGTTGATAGGTTTTTGAGGTTTGATAAAAAGTGGCGTACTAAGATAAGTACTCTTGATGATCTTCGTGCTAAACAAAATGAAGTTAGTAAACAGATAGCCAAAGAAAAGAAAGAGGACCTGTTATCCCGAGCTCAAGTTCTAAAGAAACAAATCTCAAAACTTGAAGATGAAGAATCAAAGCTAAAAGAAAAAAGAGCCAAAGCTTTAAATAAAATTCCTAACATTCCTTTTAATGATGTGACTGTTGGTGAGGATGAATCTGATAATGTAGTTGTTAAAGAAATAGGTGAGAAGCCAGATTTTGATTTTGAACCAAAAGGATATATGGAATTAGGAGAGAAACTTAATCTGATTAACACTAAAAAAGCTGCTAAGGTTTCTGGTGCTAGATTTGGCTACCTTTTAAATGAAGCGGCTCTTCTTGAATTTGGTTTGGTTCGTCTCGCTTTTGATACTTTAACCTCAAAAGGGTTCACCCCTGTTATTCCTCCGGTTATGATCCGACCTGAAGCAATAGAAAAGATGGGTAAGGCTCAGTTTATTAAAAACAAAGATGCTTTTTATGTTGATGAAGATGATCTGTATCTTGCCGGGACATCTGAACATACAATTGGTCCTTATCATATGGATGATAAATTCAAATCTAAAGAACTACCTAAAAAGTATGTTGGTTTCTCAACTTGCTTTAGAAGAGAAGCCGGTTCTTATGGCAAGGACACTAAGGGTATATTCAGAGTGCATCAATTTGATAAAGTTGAGATGCTTGTCTTTTCTTCTCCAGAAGACTCTGAAGATATTCATAAAGAAATGGTTAAAAACCAAAAGGAACTCATGAAGAAGTTAGAACTACCGTATAGAGTAGTGGAGATATGTACAGGAGATATGGGTTGGGCTGATGCTCGTCAGTTTGATATTGAAACATGGTTTCCTTCTCAAAAAAGATATCGAGAGACACAGTCTTGTTCTAATACCACTGATTTCCAAGCTCGCGGTATTAACGCTAAGGTACTGGACGGAAATGATTCTGAGTACGTTCACATGTTAAATGGTACTGCTTTTGCTATTGGAAGAACTATAATTGCTTTGATAGAGAACAATCAAACAAAAGATGGGACAGTAAAAATACCTGAAGCTCTTCAAAAATACGTAGGGAAAGAAGAGATAAAATAGCGTAATTTAGAAAATATCTTAACCCCTCCATGCTTTTAAAGAAAAAACAATCGAAGTTCCGGATAGTGCTAAAGTTTATTATTATAATCTTGGTTATTGCTGCTATTATCGGTGTATTTTACCTAATCTTCTATTCTGAAATATGTGAGGTTAAAGATTTTAATTTTAAATACTCTAACAACTATCTAAAAAGTGAAGACATGTCTGGTTTTTTTAGTAATGATTTTTTAGTATCTTCTTTAGCTACCCAAGTTGTGAAAGATAAAAAAATGTTAGGGTATTTAGGTTCTGATAATATTTTGTTTTGGAAGTTAGGCAAAAAAAATAATCTGACCAGCAAGCATGTCCTTCCTTCCGTGAAGGAAGTTAATATAAAAGTTGATTTATGGAATCGAGAAGTAAGTTTTTTTGTAAAAGAAAAAAGCTTCTTTGGTATTTTTTGTAATGATAACGATGGTTGCCATGCTTTTGATAATGATGGAATAGTTTTTGCTCCAGCCCCAGAATCAAAAGGTTCATTAATTTTGAAGATTAATGATTCAAACGAAAGACCGATTGTGTTAGGAGAAAGAATTTTACCTGAAAAAGAATGGTTTGATAATATTATTAAAATAGTCAATTTAATTAAGAAGAATAATCTAAATATAGAGAATATCAAGATAAGAGATCTTAGTTTAGAGGAATGGGAGATTAAAATTGCTAACGGTCCAAAGTTAATCTTTAGCTTAAATTTTGTTCCTAGTGATTTAAACGAAATTTTAAAAACTTTAAAAGATAGAACAGATTTTTCAGATATTAATTACTTTGATATGAGAGTAGAGAACCGAATTTATTATCATCCCAATGAATAATAGTGTTATAATAAAAATATGAAAAATAAAAAAGAACAAGGTTTTTCCCTAATAGAATTATTAGTCTACATCGCTATTTTCGCTGCTTCCTCAGTATTCCTTGTAGGAATGCTTATCGTATTCACTCAGATAAACTTGAGACAAAAATCAGTTAATGAAGTTAATGACCAAGTATCATTTGTGAATAATACGATCCAAAGAGTGGTAAGGGATTCTTCTTTGATAACTATGAATAGTGGCGTATCTACCTCCACAGTTACTTTGAGGATGGCTTCTTCTAGTCTAGATCCTACTAAAATATATCTAGAAGATGACACTATTTATCTAAAAGAAGGGGAGTTAACCCCAATACCTCTTACTGATTCTAATGTTAAAGTTGATGATTTTGAGGCAGTAAAATATGCAAATCCTGGCAGCTATTCCAGTCTTCAGCTCTTCTTAACCGTAAGTTACAACACAAACAATGAGAAAGCTGAGTTTAGAAGATCTGTAAAAACTGCAATAAGTAGAGCTTCTGCTGCAACCTTTGATTCTGATATATTACCTAACAACGACAGCTCTTTCGATATTGGGAACACTAATAAAAAATGGAATGACGCTTATTTTGCTGGGAACATTGGTATCGGAGTAGCTCCGGTTGTAAGCGCAGGCTTGAAAACAAACGGTGATGTGGCTGTTTCTGATTCAAGTAAGGGATTAATCCTTAAATCTCCCGGCGGTACTTGTTACAGATTAACCGTTTTAAACGGCGGGAATACCACAACTACTGCTGTCTCCTGTCCATAGATTTGTAAACATAAAATTTGGTTAAAACCACCTTAAAGGGTGGTTTTTTCTATTATCACTTGACACCTATGAGTGCTATTGATAAACTTTCAAATGAAATAACTTATACAAAAATGACATCAAGAAGAAAATCTATTCTTGAGACCAGCGTTGATGATTTTATCAACAACGCTAATTTAATCACGTCTGGGTATCTGTATAAAAAGTATGATTTCGGTATAAAAACCGCTATGATCAGGCGTGAATTGAATAAATTAGACAAGGAAGGTTTTCTTTATCAAGTTCATCCTTCAGGAGGAAGGATCCCCACAAACAAGGCTTACCGATTCTATGTAAAAAGACTTCAAGAAGATAAAAGTAACGACTTAGAGATCACGGAACGAAAGAGAGAAAAAATTTATAAAGACTTGTTATCAAAAAAACTGAATGAGTTTACAAAGTTAATGGCAGAGTATATTGAAGCGATGAGTATAGTTTATAACCCGACCAAGGAAGAATTCTATTCCAGTGGTCTTCGGAACATTTTTGAATCCATCGATACTGATAAAAAGGAAGATTTTTTAAGTATTGTCTGTGATTTTGAGATGCTTCCTAACAGATTATCTCAAGAGTTAGAAAACATAACCAAGAGTGATCTTAACGTATATATCGGCAACAGTCCTATTACCGAAAGTGAGTTACTTTCTGTGATTAGTAAAAAGCTTGATTCTGACGGAGATGAATTAATGCTTCTAACTGTCGGCCCTAAAAGAATGAACTATAGAAAATCATTATGTATTTTTGAGTTTTTTGATGAAGAGTTAAATTAACCTTAATTAACAATGCCTAAAGAAGAAAACAAAGATAAAAAAGAAGATAAAAATTTAGAGAAAAGACTTGAAGAGTGCCGAGAAGAACGTGATGAATATTTAGAAGGCTGGAAAAGATCTAAAGCTGATTTCCTTAACTACAAAAAAGAGGAAGAAGAACGTTTAGAGAAAAAAATAGTCCGAAGGCAGGAAAATGTTTTAAATAATTTAATTACGGTTCTTGATAGCTTTGATCTCAGCCTGTTATCAAGTGACGAGAAGAAGATAGACAGAAAAGGTGTAGAACTGATTCGTAACCAGCTTTTTGATGCTCTCAGAAAAGCAGGTTTAGAAAAAATTAATGTTAATCCAGGAGATGAGTTTGACCCTTCAATGCACGAAGCAGTAGAAAGGATTGAGTCAGATCATCCTGTTGAGACCGTAGTAGAAGAAACAGAGAAGGGGTATAAATATAAAGATAGAGTTCTTAGACCTTCTAAGGTCAAAGTTTCAAAAGGTCAAAAATCACAGTCGAAAAATAAATAAATTTATTAATTAAAAAATATGTCTAAAATATTAGGTATAGACTTAGGTACAACTAACTCAGCTATGGCAGTTACCAAAGGTGGTGATGCTGAGGTTCTTGAGAACAAAGAGGGTAGTCGCACCACTCCTTCTGTCGTAGCTTTAAATAAATCTGGGGAAAGATTAGTAGGAACTCTTGCTAAAAGACAAGCAGTTTCTAACCCAGACAACACTATTTACGCTGTAAAACGTTTAATTGGTAGAAAGTTTAAGGAAGAAGATATCCAAGAAGATAAGAAGACTCTTTCCTATGATATTAAAAAATCAGACCAGGGAGGGGTAGAAATTAAAATGGGCGATCGTTGGTACAAGCCTGAAGAGATTTCAGCTAAGATTCTTCAAAAAATGAAAAGAGACGCTGAATCAAAGTTAGGAGAAGAGATTAAAGAAGCTGTTATCACAGTCCCCGCATACTTTGATGATAGTCAGCGTCAGGCCACAAAACAGGCTGGTCAAATAGCTGGATTTAAAGTTCGAAGAATATTAAACGAGCCAACAGCAGCTGCTCTAGCTTATGGATTGAATAAAAAAAGTGATGAACAGATCGTTGTTTTCGACTTTGGAGGCGGGACATTTGATATTTCCATTCTTGAAGTTGGTGATGATACAGTAGAGGTCAAAGCTACCGGAGGTGACCCTCATCTTGGTGGTGAAGACTTTGATCGTAGAATACTTGATTACTTAATCTCTGAATATAAAAAAGAAGAAGGAATTGATCTTTCAAAGGACAGATTAGCTGTTCAAAGATTGAAAGAGGCGGCTGAAAAAGCAAAACATGAACTTTCAACCGCTAAGGAAACTGAGATTAATCTTCCTTATGTAACTTCCGGTGATGATGGCCCAAAACACTTCGTTATGAAACTAACCCGAGCCAAGTTAGAAGACTTAGTAGAAGATTTAATTGAGAAGTCTTTAGATCTAGTAAAGGAAACCGTAACCAGTGATGCTCCAAAAGGAGCGGGGCTAGAAATGTCTGATATTGATGAAGTTATCCTAGTTGGGGGTCAAACCAGAATGCCTGCTATTCAAGAAGCAGTTAAAGGCGTTTTTGATAAAGAACCTCATAAAGGAATCAACCCTGATGAGGTAGTCGCTACAGGCGCTGCTATTCAAGCCGGGATCATGCAGGGAGATGTAAAGGATGTTCTTTTGTTGGATGTAACTCCGCTCTCTCTTTCTATCGAAACCATGGGAGGTGTTGCTACGACAATGATTCCAAAGAACACTACCATTCCTACTGATAAAAAACAGACCTTCTCCACTGCCGCTGATAATCAGTCCTCAGTTGAGGTCCACGTTTTGCAGGGAGAAAGACCAATGGCGGCTGATAATAAGACTCTTGCTAAGTTTATCTTAGATGGTATACCTCCTGCTCCTCGAGGAGTTCCTCAGATTGAGGTCACCTTTGATATTGATGCTGATGGAATACTTAACGTTTCTGCAAAAGATAAAGGTACCGGCAAAGAACAATCTGTTAGGGTTGAAGCTTCTACCAGCCTTTCGGAGGAAGAAGTAGAAAAACTTAAAAAAGAGGCTGAGGAGCATGCAGAGGAAGACAAGAAGAAGCAAGAACTTATTGAAGCAAGAAATAAGGCGGAGTCATTAGTTTACACAGCTGAAAAAAGTCTCAGAGAAGTAGGGGACAAGATTGATGATGATATGAAAGAAAGCATTCAAGAGAAAATAGAAGAAATTGAGAAGGTAAAAGAAAAAGATGATATTGATGAGATAGAAACAAAGACCGAAGAACTCTCCGAAGCCTTACAAAATATTGGCCAATCTGTCTACGGTGCCTCTCAAGGGCCAGGCCAGGTTGACTCTTCTGGAGATGTAAATCAAGCCAATACTAAGGGTAAGGTAGTTGACGAACAAGAGAATGAGAGTGACAATGATAATAACAAGAATAATACATCAGACGATGAAGACAAAGATAATTAAAATATTGTCACTAAGCATTTTCACTGTATTTGCTTCGTTACTTACTTTTTACTTCTTAAACCAAGCATTAATTGCAGGAACTATCTCCGGCCTTTGGCCGGCGATAGTTTCCTTCTTGGTTTTTGTTGCCTTAATAACTTTAGAAGTTCTTTTTATCGCTGATTTTAAGGTTTTGATGTTGCTAACTTTTGTTGAGACTATGGTGCCGATTTTCGTTTTTCAGTTTGAGAGTTTTCAGTTTTTATTCTGGATATTTATACTATTCTTCTTATTTGTATACTGGGGTGAAGAGAAGGGGTTAATTGTTTTAAAAAATAGCGTTGAGATAAAGTTTGTTCAGATTGCTAAGGAGATTATTCCTAAAATAGTAACCGGCCTACTTATCTTCTCAGTATTCCTTCTTTATTTCCATTACATCTCCTTAGGTCATTTTGATAAGAACGTTGCTAAACAAAGCTTTGATAAAGTTTTAAACTCATTTAACCCAGTATTAAAAATATGGATTCCAGGAGCTTCATTCGATATGACGGTTAATGAACTGCTAAACAAGTTAGCTCTTACCGAACTTGAAAGATCAAAGATTGATCTCCTTAAACAAAACATAAACCTTGCTGAGTTATCCGATGAAGAAAAACAGACCTTAGTAGCTGACACAGTTAAGGGTTTTAAAAAGAAATTTGAGAGTAATTTTGGAGAGATTAAAGAAAATGAAACTGTTCGTTCTAAATTATTCGGTGTTTTAAATGACAGAATTTCAAATCTTCCCCCTATTGCCAAAAAGATTTCTGGTGGAGGATTTCTTTTGATGATGTTTATTATTCTAAAAAGTCTAGCTTTGTTACTATACCCTCTAATGGAGTTTATTGCCTTCATATTTTATAAATCACTTCTGGCGCTTAATTTTGCAGACGTTGATTTAGAAGACGCTCGTAGAGAAGTAATAAAAATTTAAATAACTATGGCTAAAGACTATTACAAAATTCTCGGTGTATCCCGTGATGCTTCTCAGAAGGAGATAAAAAAAGCGTACCGACGCTTAGCTCACAAACACCATCCTGACAAAGATGGGGGAGACTCTGATAAGTTTAAAAAAATTAACGAAGCATACCAGGTTCTTTCTGATGAGAAAAAACGAGCTCAGTATGATAAATTTGGTCAGGTATTTTCTGGCCAAGGTGGTCAGAGAGCTGGATATCAAAACGCTCAACGAGGTGGTTTTGATTTTGGAGGCATGAACTGGCAGCAGGCTGCCGGAGGCGGTGGTGGTTGGTCAGATATTTTTGAAGATATCTTTAATCAATTTGGAGGCCGTACTCAGCGCAGGAAACGACAGACATATGTTCACGGATCAGACATAGAGCTTGCTCATACTATTAACTTAGAGGACGCCTTTAACGGTGTTCAAAAAACTCTTAAATATAAAACATTTGTAAACTGTAAGAAGTGTAACGGATTAGGATATAACAAAGGAGCCGGTTTTAAAAAGTGTTCCAAATGTCAGGGCCAGGGGGAAATAAGAGAGAAGAAGCAGACTTTCTTTGGTCAGGTATCCCAAATTAAAACCTGCCCAGAATGCCGAGGAAAAGGTAAGATCCCTAAAGATAAATGTTCGGCATGTAATGGCCAAGGAAGAGTAAAAGGTAACCGAGAGGTTAACATTGATATCAAGCCTGGTATAAAAAGTGGTCAGGTAATCAAAGTAAAAGGTGCTGGAGAAGCCGGGGAGCGAGGTGGTAAAACAGGTGACCTTTATGTTGTTATAAATATCAAACCTCATTCTCGGTTCAAAAGAAAAGGAGATGATCTGTATATAGAAAAAGATATTAAAATCACCAAAGCCCTTCTAGGTAAATCTATTGATATAAAAGGTATCAGTGGTGAAACCTTTGAAGCTAAGGTTCCTTCCGGATTCAATTTTAAAGACGATCTTAAAATAAAGAGCAAAGGAATGCCTAAATTTGATTCTAACTCAAAAAGAGGAAACTTATACGTTTCTTTTAATACCAAGATCCCTAAGAATCTATCCAAAAAAGCTAAAGATTTGTTAAAGAAGTTAGATAAAGAGCTTTAATATATTGACAGCAGTTACACATTTGTATAGCATAATAACAGTCCACAGACAGTAAGCATTTGCTTATAAAGCATATAAGACTTACCGAGGACAAAAAATAACGTTAACCTATATGTCTGTGGCCCTTAAAGGTCGCAATTTTTTTATTCACCATGGCAAAAACAAGAAAACAAAAAGAACAAGAGGTAAAAGAGATTGAAAGCTCTATTGAGGAAAACGATGGTTTTCTAGCCTTTGGTTTTAACAAGGCTCCTGTGAATGACTTGAACGCTTTTCGTTCAGAGATAAAGAAAGCTGGTGGCTTTATGAAAGTAGTAAAGAGAAATCTCCTTGGTATCGCTTTAAAAAACAATGATCTTGATTTTGAACCGGAAGAATTTTTGGGTCAAACAGGATTTGTTGTTTTTAAGGATGAAATATCTAATGTAGCTGGTATTGTGCATGACTTTATAAACGAAGATGAAAAGGAGGGAGAGTTCTTAGGAGGTTACAATCTTGAGACTAATGAAATTTTTGAACCGGAATATATAGCAAAAGTTGGTCAGCTGCCTTCCAGAGAAGTATTGTTGGGTCAGGTAGTTGGTGGAATTTCCGGGCCAATAAGAGCTTTTGTTTACACCTTAAAAGCAATCGCAGAAAAAAGTAATTAATCATAAAAAATAACAAAAACATGGCAGAAGAAAAAGAAAACAAAAAAGAAGAAAAAAAAGAAAAGGAAGAATCTTCAAAAGAAGATAAAAAGGAAGAGAAGAAAGAAGATGATAAAAAAGAAGAAAAGGAAGAAGACAAGAAAGAAAAGAAAGAAGAAGGAAAGAAAGAAAATGATGAAGACGAAGAAGAGGAGGAGGTAGAGGTTCCTGAAGAGTTTGAAGATATTGTTGAAAAAATAGAAGAAATGTCTGTTGTTGAACTTTCTGATCTGGTTTCTATACTTGAGAAGAAGTTTAATGTTTCCGCAGTTGCTCCAGCCGCAGGTGGTAATGGCGGTGGTGGAGGTGAAGAGAAGTCTGAGTATGATGTTGTTTTGAAAGAAGTGGGTGATCAGAAGATTAATGTAATTAAGGAAGTTAAGAAAATTACCGGTCTTGGACTAAAAGAAGCTAAAGGACTTGTTGATGAGGCCCCAAGCCCAATCAAGGAAGGGGTAAGCAAGGATGATGCAGAGGAGATGAAATCTCAACTTCAAGACGTTGGTGCAACCATTTCTTTGGAGTAAATCTTCTTTAATATAAAGATAAACCCTGCTAATATTTAATTAGTAGGGTTTATTTATATCAGGGTACTTAGCTCAGCTGGCTAGAGCGCTACCGTCACATGGTAGAGGCCACTGGTTCAAGTCCAGTAGTACCCACATTTTCGTTTTAAACAACTTACGATACAATATAACCAATGGATAAACAAAAAGAATTAGAGGAGTTAAAGAAAAAAATAAAAGAAGATGATTCCTTGCCTCTTCAGGAATCTAATCTTGTTTTTGGAGAAGGAAATCCAGATGCCGATGTTTTATTCATCGGTGAGGCACCCGGGTTTCATGAAGATAAAGAAGGGAAACCTTTTGTAGGGAGGGCAGGGAAACTTTTAACTAAGATGATTGAAGCTATAGACTGGAAGAGAGAAGAGGTGTATATCACAAACATAGTTAAAAGAAGACCTCCTAACAACAGAGATCCCAAAGAAAATGAAATCAATCTATATAAACCATACTTAAGAAAAGAGATTGATATTATTGATCCTAAGGTAATAGCCCCTCTAGGACGCTTTGCTATGAACTACTTCCTACCTGATAAAAAAATCTCAAAGAGTCAGGGCAAGGCTTTCTGGTTAAGAGGAAGAATTATTTTTCCAATTTATCATCCTGCTGCGGGGCTCCGGAACGGTAAATTTTTAGAAAACATTAAAAAATGTTTTAAAAAATTACGAAAGGTAATTAAAAACTATGATAAACTTTTAGAGAAAAAGGATCCTTCAAATACAGTGAACAATCCTGAAGAACAACCATTACTTTAAAAATGAAGAATTATAAAAAAACATATAAAAAGGCCTTAGAAAAAGCCCAAAAAAGAAGTAAGAAGAAAAAAAGACCAGATCTATCCGATTATATTTATTACCAAATAAATGAATATCTAGAATCACTATTTTCCGATAACCAAAAAATTAACCTTCAAGAACCTCCAGAACATGTAGAGGCTGATATTGCAGTATCTGCGGATGTTAAAGAAGTTAAGAAGGTCGCCGAAAAAATAAATAAAGGTGATTTTAAATACATTAAAAAAGCTAAGTCTCAAGGCCCCTTCTTGAATATATTTCTTGAACATCAAGAGGTTTTTAATGATGTTTTAAGTAATATAGAAAAACTTAATCTTAAATACGGGGAAAATAACAGTTATAACAATAAGTTAGCCATAATAGAGTACTCATCTCCTAATATTGCTAAGCCGATAAGTATTGGTCATCTTCGTACTACAGTAATCGGTCAGGTTCTTTCTAATATTTATGAAGCTAACGGTTATACTGTTCTCAGAGATAACTATTTAGGTGACTGGGGAACACAGTTTGGAAAGGTAGCTTATGCTTATCAAAAATGGGGGAAAGATAAAGAACTTAACGTTGAAAACTTAAAAGATCTTTATATCAAGTTTCAGAAAGAGTATGAAAAAGATGAAAGTCTTATCAATAAAGCTCGGGAGATATTAAAAAAACTTGAAGAAGGAGATAAAGAATTAACAAAGCTTTGGAAGAAAATTAAGGAACTCAGTGTTGACGATTTAAAAACTGTTTATAAAAAGCTTGGCGTTGAGTTTGATCATTATAGTGGAGAAAGATTATTTTTAGACAAAGCCCGGGAACTTGTTAAAGATTGTTTAGATAAAGGGGTTTGTAAAAAAGGAGAGAAGAACGCAATTATTGCTGAGGTTGAAGACCTCCCCACCTTCCTTATGGAAAAATCAGATGGTTCTACGCTGTATCACAGTCGTGACCTCGCTCAACTCAAAGCAAGAGTAGAGGAGTTAAAACCTGATGAACTTTTATATGTCGTAGGTAATGAACAAAAGCTTCACTTTAAGCAGTTATTTAATCTAGCTTATAAACTAGACTACCTAAAAAATCTTCAGCCAAAGCATATAGGTTTTGGGTTGGTTTTAGGTGACGATGGAAAAAAGATGTCCACTCGTCATGGAACCGGAGCGGATCTTAAAAGATTAATCAATAAAGCGGTTAAAAAATCATTAGCAATTGTAGAAGAGAAAAGTAATAACCTATCTTTAAAAAATAAAAAAGATATTGCAGAAAAAGTAGGAATAGGGGCAGTGATATATAACGATATAAGTCATTCAAGGAATAAGGATATCTCTTTTGATTGGGGTCAGATGTTAAACTTTGAATCAGGTTCTTCTGCATACCTTCAATATACATCCGCAAGGATAAACTCTATTGAGGAAAAATATAAAGAGGAGTTTGGTAAATCTCAAACACCAAAAGAGTTTATTTTTGAAGAAAAAATAGAGATTGAGATAGCTAAAAAAATTATGTTTTTCCCTCAGGTAATAAAATTAGCTAAAGAAAAAGATGCCCCTCATGTAATAGCAAATTACCTAGAGGAATTAGCGGGAGTCTTTAATACTTTTTATAACAAGATATCAATTATAAAAACTGAAGATGAAACTCTTCGTGCTTCTCGTCTATTTCTATCTCACACAGTGAGTCAGGTTATAAAAAATGGTTTAAGTATTTTAAATGTACCTATTCCTAAAACTATGTAACTTTACTTTTTCAAAAATGGAGCAGAGTGGGGAATACCCCTAAATTAATCAAATTAACTTTTTGTAATCTTTAGTTGTTGATAAAAAAATAATTACCGTCTAGATTCCCCTTAACCATAAGGTGTAAAGCCGATTAAAACCTCGGCTTTTTTTGTTGCGTTTTTAATACCAAAGTGGTACAATGGAATACAGAAGTGGGGAGATGTGGATAATAGTGTGGATAACTCCCCAATCTGGGGATAACTTCCTTAGATCAGGTTACTGCTCCGTCTCAAAATAATAGAATGTCCGACCCATATTTTTCGCAGGCGGAGCAGTATAACCCTTAAATAAAAAATTATGCTTTTAGGTGAATTCAAACATACATTAGATAAAAAAGGTCGTATGGCCATCCCGGCCAAGTTTCGGGATAAGTTTTCTGATGGAGCCGTAATAACCCGAGGCGTTGATAAATGTTTATTTATCTTTGGACCAAAGGAGTGGAGGTCATTAGCTGAAAAGCTGACATCCCTTCCTTTGGCTCAAGCAAATTCAAGAGCCTTTGCCCGTCTTATGTTAGCCGGGGCTGTCGATGTAAATGTTGATTCTCAAGGCCGAGTGTTAATCCCTGATTATCTCAGAGAGTATGCAGATCTTGATAAGAAGGTAGTAGTTGCCGGACTGTATAACAGAGTAGAGGTCTGGAATAAAGATAAGTGGGAAGAGTACAAGAAAGAAACCGAGGAGTCATCCGAAGATATTGCTGAAAAAATGTCTGAGCTGGGAATTTAGAATATGCATGAGCCCGTTCTTTTAAAAGAGGTTTTTGAGGTTTTACAACCTGAACCTAAAGATTTCTTTATTGATGCCACATTAGGAATGGCTGGCCACGCTAAGAAAGCAGTGGAAAAACTCTCTCCCGGAGGTTTATTCTTAGGAATTGACCGTGACCCTGATTCTTTCAAAAAAGGCAAGCAGAAGCTTGTTGAGTACGTAAAAAAAGAGAATCTTGAAGTAGATCTTTCCTTTTTTCAAACTAACTTTACCGATCTACCTCAGATGATAGAGGAGGTAGGGAGAAAACCTGACTGTATTTTATTTGATCTCGGATTTTCCACCTTCCAGGTGTTTTCCGGGAAAGGGTTCAGTTATGACCAAGACGAACCTTTGATCATGAGATATGACGGAGATGTAAGTAAACTAACCGCCGCCCGTGTTCTTAATGAATATGACAAGAAAAAGCTTACTCAGATTTTGAAACAGTACGGAGAAGAAAGATTTGCAGAAAGAATTGCTGATGGGATTAGTAAAGAGAGAAGAAAGAAGTCTTTCCGAACTACCAAAGATTTAGTAAAGGCGGTTCGGAAATCCTTACCCCCTAACTACCCTGACAAGAAAAGACCAGAGGCAAGAGTGTTCTTGGCTTTGAGAAACTTTATTAACCATGAGCCGGAAGATTTAAAAAAGATGGTGGAGTTCTTGCCGAATATATTATCCAAAAATGGAAAAGCCGCTATCATCACCTTTAATTCTTTGGAAGACAGGATTGTAAAAAAATCATTTAAATCATTATCAAAAGATAACAAGGTAGAGCTTTTAACTAAAAAACCTATAAAACCTTCTAAAAAAGAAATAGATAAAAATAATTATGCAAGGTCGGCGAAAATAAGAGCAATAAAAAATAAATAATGACTATTTTAAAACCGAAAAATAAAAATAGCTATTGGTTGTTTTTCACTTCTTTAACACTTCTTGTTATAATTGGTGGTGTTCTATATATATCTCAGTACAACGCTGTAGCGAATAAGAGATATGAAATAAAGAAGTTGGAAAACCAGATTACAGAAGCTGAAGTTCAGAATGCTGAGATTAAAAATGAACTGTACCAAAATATAGATCCTACCAAGCTTGAAACAGTAGCAAAGCAATATAGTTTGGTAATAGAAAATAATCCTGATTATATGAATATCAACCAATGGGTGTCAGATTCTTCTTATTAAACTTAATATTTTTACTTGCCTTCGGGGCAATAGGCTTTAACCTGTATAGCCTACAGGTTGAGAATAGTGAGTACTATCACAAACGAGTTCAGGCTCGAAGCAATTATCAAAAAGAATTAAAACTCCGTCGGGGTGAGATTTTTTTTACAGACCGTAATGATAATGAAATTCCCACTGCCTTAAACAAAGACTATCCAATAGTTTACGCCGTTCCAAAAGAAATTGATGATACTAAAGAAACGGCGGATAAACTTTCAAAAATAATAAACAAACCAAAGGAGGAGATAATTAAGGATATAGATAATCCTAAAAGTCTTTTCTCACTTTTAATAAACAAAGCAAGCAGTGAGCAGATTCAACTTATTAACAAACTTAAACCTGATAGTATTTACATAGGGAGTAAACAGTACCGATATTATCCTTTTAATAACTTAGCTTCACACGTTTTAGGTTTTGTAGGAGTTAACGAAAATCATTCTGAACCCACCGGATTATACGGTATAGAAAATGAGTATAATAAAAAGTTAAAATCCGGGGATGAGATTAATCTTACTATTGATAGAAATGTCCAAGTTGAGACTGAGGATACCTTAGTGGAGTTAGTTGAAGAATATGAAGCCACCGGAGGTTCTGTTATTGTTCAGAACCCAAACACAGGTGCTATATTAGCCATGGCTAATATGCCTGAGTTTAATCCTAATGAATATAGCAAGTCCTCGGTGGAGAGTTTTATAAACCCTTCCGTTCAGTATGTTTATGAACCAGGCTCTGTATTTAAACCGTTAACCATGGCTATAGGTATTGATACCGGGGTAATTACTCCTGACTCTACCTATTATGACAAAGGAACCGTAACCTTAAACGGGGAAACTATTCATAACTGGGATCACAAAAGTTATGGGGAAATTACTATGACCCGGGTTATTGAAAGATCTATAAACACCGGGGCAGTTTATGCTCAGGAACAAATAGGTGACCAGAGGTTTATAAACTATCTTTATAAATTTGGTTTTGAATCAAAAACGAATATTGATTTACCTAATGAGGTTAGAGGAAGTTTAGCTAACATTACCAAAAGTGACGCTCGGGACATAGATTTTGCCACCGCCTCTTTTGGGCAGGGTACAGCCGTTACTCCAATTCAGCTAGTTAACGCTTACTCAGCTGTAGCTAATGGAGGGCTGTTAATGCGCCCTTACCTAAACAAAGATAAGGATCCTTATATCAGAAAAAGAGTTATTGAAGAGAAAACTGCTAGACAGGTAGCTAATATGATGGAGTCTGCTGTTCGGAAAGCTAAGATAGGATCAATTCCTGAGTTTAATATATCCGGGAAGACAGGCACGGCTCAGATTCCTGATTTTAAACATGGTGGATATAGTGATAAGTATATCCATACCTTTGTCGGGTTTGCTCCTACCACCGCCCCTCAATTTGTAATCTTGATTAAGCTTGATAAACCCAATGTTGATTTAGCAGGTCGGACAGTTGTTCCTGCCTTCAAAGAGCTGGCTCAGTTTATGTTAAATTACTACCATATTCCACCTGATAATCTTCCTAATGAATAATTATGAGATCATACTTACTTAAAAAACTGAAAAGTACTTTAAAGGGTTTAGCTAAGCTTACTCTTAAAAGATATGATCCTAAAATTGTAGGGATTACCGGCAATGTTGGGAAGACATCTGCTAAGGTAGCCACCCGGTATGTTCTTTCTGAAAAATTTAGAGTTCGGGCCTCTGCTAAAAGTTTTAACAACGAACTTGGTCTTCCTCTTGCTATCTTAGGCGATTGGAAAAAAACAGGGGGGTTTATTTTCTGGCTAAAGGTTATTATCTCCTCTATTTTTAGACTTATTTTCAAATCAAAGTCATATCCGGAGATCTTGGTTTTAGAATATGGTGTAGATCATCCCGGGGATATGACCTACCTTCTAGATATTGCTCGACCGGAGATAGGGGTGGTTACCGCTATCGGAGAGATCCCGGTTCATATTGAGTACTTTACCGGTAAAGAAGCGGTGGCTAGAGAGAAATCAAAGATGATAACTCAGCTGCCGACAACCGGCTTCTCAATCTTAAACGCCGATGACTTAACAGTTTATAAAATGAAAGAGAAAACCCGTTCCCAGGTTATGACCTTCGGCTTTACAGAAAAAGCTGATATGAAGATAAATACTTTTGAGACAAACTTTAATGAGAATATGCAGGGAGTTACCTTTAAGTTAAGCTATGGCGGTAGCTTTATCCCTGTCAGGTTAGACAGAGTATTAGGCAAGGCTAGAGGATATACCGCTGCTGTTGCCGCCTCCGTTGGTTTAGTGTTAGGAGTTAACCTTGTTGATATCTCCGAGGCCTTATCAAAGATTGAGTCTCCGCCGGGAAGAATGAAGGTCATCAAAGGAATAAAAGATACCTGGATTATTGACGATACATACAATGCTTCCCCGTTAGCTACCGAAGCGGCTTTAGAAACCTTAGAAGATATAGATATTAAAAGAAAGGTTGGTGTTTTGGGGGATATGTTGGAGATAGGGAAGTATACCGCTGAGGCTCATGAAAAAATAGGTGATCTAGCTAAAAAACATCTTGATATTCTAATTACCGTAGGTATGCGGGGTAAATTTATCCACGAATCTGCTAAAGACTCTGGAATGGATCAAGAAAATGTACATCATTTTGATAAAATTGATGAGGCTGCCCTCTTTCTCCAAGACCTAATTAAAAAGGGTGATCTAATCCTTGCAAAAGCATCCCAGGCTGTTAGACTAGAAAAGGTTGTGAAGGAAGTTATGGCCGAGCCTGAACGTGCTAAAGAACTGCTTGTTAGACAAAACAAGGAATGGTTGAGAAAGAAGGGAAGCTATGAATAATTAGGCCCCATCGTCTAGCGGCTTAGGACGTTGCCCTCTCACGGCAGAGACACCGGTTCAAATCCGGTTGGGGTCACAAAAAGAAGATAACCTGCGATAAAGCAGGTTATTTTTAATTTTTACTCCCTATAATCTATGATTTTATTTAATTAAAGGCCGGACTAAAAATTTAAAAATTTTTTATGACAGAAGAAAATAAAAATAAAGAAAAAGAATACCATAAGGAAGAAAAAGAATACCACGAAGAAGAAAAGGAAGAAGTTGTAGAGAAAAAGGAGTCTTCTCCTGAGGAAAAAGAAGATGATAAAAATGAAGGTGTAAATGCCCTAGCTGTGATTAGTTACTTAGGGATATTATGCTTAGTACCTCTTTTAACTAAAAAAGATGATAAGTTTACCCAATTTCATGCTAAGCAGGGACTAGCTTTGTTGATTGCAGAGTTTGCTACTGTGTTATTACCATGATTCCTTTTCTAGGCTGGGTTATCGCTCCTATAGCCTGGATTGTCTGGGTAGTTCTTTCCATTATTGGTATTCTCAACGTAGTTAATAATAAGGAGAAACAAATTCCGTTAGTCGGCGGGCTTGGTTCTAAATTTAAAATATAAAATAAGTTATGAGTAAGACGCTGATAGGTTTAATAGTAATCGTAGTTATCGGAGGAGGTGCTTGGTTTGCGGTAAATAACCTTAACCAAGGAGCCCCTGTTTCTTCTAACGGAGTTGATGAAGTTGAAGAAAGTGAACCATCATCTTCAGAAGTCACTCCTACTAATTTGTTTCAGATGGCCTTTAATGCTTCTTGTGCCTATGATCTAAACATATCTCCGGCTGAAGGAGAATCTAGAACTGTAAAAGCCTGGATGAAAGATAATAAGTACAGAATGGAAGGTAGTGTTCAAGGACAGTCAGGTGTTTATCTTTTAGATAATAATAACCACACCTCTTATATCTACCTACCTGATCAAGAACGAGCCATAAAAGCAGATTATAGCCAAACTTCTCAAATGACCCCTATGTCTTCTAAAGAAGGGGAGAGCGTAGAAGAGAAGTTTAATATTGTAGGAGAAGAAACTATCGCCGGAAAAGAAACAGTGATTGTAGAATCAAACGATGGTAAAACTAAAATGTGGATGTGGGTTCAGAATGGCTTGCCGTTAAAGACCGAAACTACTTCCAGTAACGGTACTACGGTTGTAGAGGTAATTAACGTAGACTGTAATAAAGAAATTCCTGATACTAAACTTAGTTTACCTGAAGGAGTAGAGGTGATGGAGATGCCGATGAACTTCTAGATTATAAGGATTTGGAAGTTAGAAAAACCCGGGTATTTATACCCGGGTTTATTTTTAAATTAAAGAGTTATTTAATTAAAAGAACTTGTAACAAAACTTGACTTTATACGTTATATTAAGTAAAGATAAATATAAATATGCATAAATTAAAGCATCAACTAAATAAATCTCTGGCTAACTCTATGAATAATAGAGTTTATTTCCCTATTACAGTAGGGAAGTTGTTTTTATACAGCCGAGATTTTTTTATAGGTTATAATTTAACTTAATATATAAATAAAATATTTGATAAAAAGACCTCGGCTGTATGAAAGCCGAGTTTTTTCATACATGCCAGAGGTCTTTAAAAACTAAATAAAAAGAAAGGAGTGCAGTCATGATTAAGAAAACGATTAGAACATACTTGTTTTTATCGGTTGCACACAAGTTCGCTATTTCCACCCATTATGCAATGTATGTAATCTTCCTTAAATCTCAAGGAATGAATCTTTTACAGATTAATTTAGTTAATCTTGGATTCTTTTTAACGATCCTTCTTTTTGAAGTCCCTACCGGAGCTTTTGCTGATGTATTTGGCAAGAAAAAATCTTTTGTCTTGTCTTGCTTTCTATGGTCCTTAAGCTTTTTTGTCTATGGATACTCAAAGTCCTTTATAGGATTTTTTGCAGCAGAGAGTATTGCAGCTATTGGGAGAACCTTCTCCAGTGGTGCTTTCGAAGCCTGGGTCGTTAATAGGTTGAATAGATTCGGCTACAACGGAGAGCTTGATAAGTTGTTTGCAAAAGAAGAGTACCTAGATCGTGGTTTTGGGATTATAGGGGCTTTTATCGGTGCCTGGATTTCTGATATAAGTATGGTCTGGGTTTGGTATATTGGTGGCTTTTTGTTCTTTTTAGTAGGGATTGTCTCCATTCTCATTATGGAAGAAGAAAATCATAGAGAAGAGGAGTTATCAATTAAATCCGGTTTCCGTTCTATGGTAAATAACATAAAGGTTAGTATTCAGTATGGAATTAAGAACAGAACCATTCGATTTATTATCCTTATGGTATTTATTCAATTTTTCTTTGTGCAGGGATTTAATATGCAATGGTCAATATATTTTTCTCGGTTCTTCGGACCTATTAGAAATCTAGGTTTTATCTGGACTGGTATATCATTGTCTTTGATCTTTGGATCATTCATTGCTCCCCACCTTTTACGAAAGGTTGGTAGCAACAAGAAAATGTTGATGATTCCTTTAGTTATCTCCGGGATATTCATTGTCCTTGCTACATTCTTCGGCCCTTATCTTGCAATCTTATTTTTCTTTTTGCATGAAGCAGGTCGGGGGATATTTGTCCCCATCAGGAAAAGTTACATTAACGAATGTATTGATTCTGATGATAAAAGAGCTACTATAAACTCTTTTGGATCAATTGTTCATCATGTAGGTGGCGGTTTCGGGCTTGTTGTAAGCGGTATCATTGCGGAAAGTTACAGTATTGAAGTTAACTGGGTAGTTATGGGATCACTTTTAGTGGTTTCCAGTATTACTGCATATTTATGGAATCGTAACTCGAAACCCGTCTCTGAAAAATAGACGGGTTTCTTTTTTTTTGATTTTAGAAATATTATGAGTGATAATATAAGTATGAAAAATATTATCAAAGATAAAATTTTACTGATAGTTCTGGCAATTTCTTTTCTTTTTTTAATATCAAGCTTGGTTTTAATATTGGTTAATCAAGGTAGCTTTGTTGAGTCCTTGATTATTCACGTTGATGCCTTTCAAGGAGTTGATATGATGGGAGATGTTACCGATATCTGGAACGTTCTTTTAATGGGAGTTATTATATTTTTAATAAACACATTGTTAATCAAGGTTTTTTATCTCCGAGAAAGGATTATATCTTACATAATCTTGTCAGCTAATTTTATCCTTTCTCTGTTTGTTTTAATCAAGATAGCTAATATCATCTCTATAAATTAGAAATTAATCTCTTTAGGTTGTAAGATAAGAATATATGGAAATAATACTTATCATCTTAATAGTCCTTGTGATTCTTGGTATCGCCGGGATATTTATCATCCTTAAAAAAAGAGAAGAGAACAAGCCGGAAGAATCTATGTCTATGATTCAAAGCCAGCTTAACGAAATGAGAAATCAGATGCAGGATTTTTCTGAAAAGATGGTTAAGATAAATGAGACAAACAAACAAGTCATGAACTCTACCGAAAAACTGGAAGAACTTCAGAACATCCTTAAAAATCCAAAACAAAGAGGCGCCGTCGGTGAGTATTACCTAGAAACAGTTTTAGGTAATGTTTTGCCGGAGAACTCATATGAGATGCAGTATGGTTTTGAGGATGGTACGATTGTTGATGCCGTGGTAAAAACCAAGGACAAAATTGTTCCGGTGGACTCTAAGTTCTCTTTAGAAAACTATAACCGCCTTATCAAATCTAACAACGAAGAAGAGAGGAAAAAACTTCAAAAGAAGGTTAGAAAAGATCTAAAGAAAAGAATCAAAGAAACTTCTAAATACATAAAACCAGAGGAGGGAACTACTGAGTTTGCTTTTATGTTCATTCCTTCTGAAGCTTTGTACTATGATCTTTTAGTTCATAAGGTAGGCACCATAGAAGAACGAGATCTAATAGAAGAAGCAACCGGGAAAAATAACGTTGTTATTGTTTCCCCAACCTCTTTTCTTGCCTACCTCCAAACCGTTCTTCAGGGCTTGAGAGCGTTTCAAATTGAGGAATCGGCCAAAGATATTAAAAAATGGGTCCGAGGCCTCAGCCGCCATCTTAAGGCCTTTGAAAAGAACATAGACAAGCTTGGTAAGCACCTAAAAACCGTATTTAGAAGCTTTAACGACGCTAACAAAGAATTTAGGAAGATTGATAAAGACGTAGACAGGATAACCGGAGAAAAGATGGGGGTGGAAGTAGAGGAGTTAGAAATACCTCAAGAAGATGAATAAGGAACTAGCTTCTAAAAAATGGGAGAAGCTTATAAAAATGATCAAGGGGTTTCAGCATATCCCTTTTGTTGACTTTGTGTTTGTTGCTGGTTCCATGGCCACCGGTGATATTCACCCTGATTCTGACTTTGATGTGATAATAGGGGCTCGGCAAAACAGAATATTTACCGTCCGTCAGTTGACGGCCGGTTTTTTTAGTTTAACCGGAGGGAGAAGAAGTGGTAGAGATTCTAAAAAAGAAGCTAAAGATAAACTTTGTTTTAATCATTTCGTCTCTCCTGGAGGGTATAAGCTAGACCCTCCTTATAACGAATACTGGGTTTACCTTTACCAAAACCTTGTTCCGGTATATGGCAAGAAAAAACATATTCAAGAGTTTTTAGACGTTAATGATTGGGCCGGAGAAATAAATCTTGATTATGAACAGTTAATTGATAAAAATGATAGCTTTTGGAAAAGATTTTTAGAAAAGCTTTTATCTAACAAATTTGGGGATCTCGTTGAAAATATATTCAAAAAATACCAACTTAGAAGAATTAACAAAGGGTTAAAGGAAAGTAAAGGATATAAACCTCAGATTGTCATCGATGATAATGAACTAAGATTCCATATGGATACCAAAAGAATAGAGAAGTGGTTAGAAGAAAATAAATGAATGTCTTAGATAAAAAATTTTATAAACAAGATACTCTAAGGGTAGCCCAAGAATTAATCGGTAAGTATTTAGTAAAAGACGGAAAAGAATATATGATTGTAGAAACTGAAGCCTATGATGGCCCTAATGATAAAGCTTCTCATGCTTACAAAGGAAGAACCGACAGAACAGAGGTTATGTTCGGTTCTTCTGGTATTTGGTATGTTTATCTCGTCTATGGCATGTACTGGATGTTAAACATAGTCACTGCTTCCAAAGATTACCCAGCGGCTGTTTTAATCCGCGGCGTAGAAGAATATAAAGGCCCAGGCGTTTTAACAAGAGAACTTGGCATTACTGATCAATTCAATGGCAAACCGGCCGATAAGTCAACGGGTCTTTGGATAAAAGACCGGGAGGAGGAGATAGAAAAAGATGATATAATAAGTACTTCTAGGATAGGCGTAGATTATGCTAAAGAGTGGAAAGATAAGCCTTACCGCTTTGTGCTTAAAAAAGATTAATTTATAATAAACTCAGTCGATAATAATCAACTATTTCTATTTATGACTCATTACGTATGTGAAGGTTGTGGTAAAGTTTTCAAGAATCCAGGTGTCTGCACTGATGAAGATTGTTCCGAGTATGCTGAAGCTCTAGACCCTTGTGATTGTAAGGATGATAAACACCTGGATAACATAGAACAAAATAAAATAGATCTTTCCCAAGAAAAGGAAGACGATAAAAAATAATGTAAGATGCTTGAACATTCTCATTCTCATCACTTTCATTTCTTAAAAAACAGAGAAATTGATTCTCTGTATTTTATGAATGCTTTGAGAATGTTTGCGGTGAGTCTTGTTGAGATATTTGTCCCTATTTATTTTTACAAACTTGGTGTTCCAATTTGGGCTATTATAACCTTCTGGTTTATAAGAGCCGTTTTTTATATTATCTTTACTTACCTTAGTTTACCTCTTATTAGACGTTTGAGTGATAAGATGATGATGTTTATCGGGGTGCCTTTTTTGGTTATTTACTTCCTTTTGTTAAACCAAATCACTGGTTTAGGGGTGTTATTCTTTTTAACTCCCATCACTGTATCTTTATACGCTATATTTTTCTGGGCGGGTTATCATCTTGATTTTTCCAGTGCTGCTGATCAAAGCGATGAAGGGAAAGAGATAGGGCTTAATTATGTTGTTATGGACATTACCCGGTTTATCACTCCGTTAATTGGAGGAATTCTTATAGCCAGCTCTGGTTTTCACTTTGCTTTTATTGTAGCGAGTATTGTTCTTATCATATCCGTTATCCCGTTATGGTTTTTCCCCCGCCGTTCCTTTTCAAAAAATATAAATGTAAAATCTTTAAACAAGGCTTTGAAAGATAATGTTTTTTCAAACTTTAGAAAAGCAATTTATGGTTATGTAACGGATAAAATGCTGATTACAAATATCTGGCCTATATTCATCTTTATCGCTGTGGGCAGTGTAGAGGTTCTAGGAGAATATATGTCTATTGGTCTTTTTGCCGGAGCAGTTGCTACTTACACCGCCGGTAAGCTGTCGGATAAAGGGGATGGTTCTAAGTTATTCAACATCACCGGAACTGCTGGATCAATAATCTGGTTTATCCGTTCTATTGTCCGAAGCTTTGGGGCAATAATAGGGACTCATGTTGTAGGGTATATTTTTCGGGATGCTATGCTTTCTTCCTGGATGAGTAAATATTATAAGCTTTTGGATAATGTAGAAGATTCTACAATTTATATCCTTGCCCACGAAATGTTTTATAACATAGCCCGAGTAATCATTTACCCTATCTTTATCTTGTTAGCTTACTTATTAGTCACCGAAACATTCTTTGTCGCTTCCTTTATCTTGGGAGGAGTTATCTCTTTGTTAATTATTCTGGCGGGGCGTTAAGGTTGGGGTAAAAGATATTTTTTAGCCTAAAAGTTTTGACTTTTAGGCTTTTTTATGAGATAAAAATAATAGTTATTAACAATTAAATAAGGAGGTAAGAGATGAAAAGATTAAGTTTTGTGTCACCGAATCTTATAAAGCCGGTACATAAAATACCGCAATCTGGAACCGTCGAAGATATACAAGTTATTAACGATAACTTGTTTTTAGCAGGGGGTTCCAACCTTTATTGTTACACCAACAATAAAGAAAAGTTAAACCTTTTCTTGAAAGGAGAAGTCCACTCCATTGATATGCAAAATGAAAATTTAGCAGTTACAGCTGACAACACACTTTATGTTATTTCTTCTGAATTTGCTTTTTTGATACTAGATTCTGCAAACCTTTCTGAGCATAATGACAGTAATAATTTTGGGGAAGATGGTGGTCATTTTGCAAGTTTAGCTAGATGGTGGGAAGATTATATTTTCGTGGAAAGCTCAGGTACGTATCTGTATAAGCTTAATGAAAAATCAAAACTGGATTTTGTGGGCAGTTACCAATTTATCCTAAAGGACGTTTTATCCTTAGGTAAAGATCAGGCCTGTTTAGTAACGGATAGTAATTTTTTTCTTGTAACCGTAGAAGATGGTCGTTGCCAGTTTAATAAGATCATTACTAACCCGGAAATTTTTATAGGCCAAATCTTAAACATCAGCTCTATCAAAAGAAATTCATCGAGCTGGATTTTAGGAATCAATTATTTTTCTGGTGAGTATAAGATAATTGATCTCAACCTTGAAGATAGAAAGCTTTCCTTATTGAAAGAATTTCAACTGAAGTATCATACTGAGAATGGGTTGCCAAGTTCTGCGTATTTAACCAAGTTTAATCAAGGTTATCTTCTGTTTATTCCCAACCGGATTCTAATTCTTGATCGCCAATTTAGGATTAGAAATACTGTAACTATTCTTAAGGATACAATTAATAGCTATATGCTTATTAATTCTGTAGATTTGCAGGGTGATAACTTATTGATCGGTGTAAAAAAGGTGACCGGAGAAGAGAAGAGTGACTCGATTTTAAAGTTTTCCTTATCAGAACTAGGAGGTTAATTATGGTTTTTAAACTATTGTTTCCTACATTTTCTTTACAAAAAATGTGGGTATCCGTAAACTTATCTCGAAACTGTTACTATTATGAAAATGATTTTTATGAAGGTAATTTTCATGATAGTAACTATAGAAAAAGGATTCGTTTAACATAGAAAAAAGGCTGGCATTGTGCCAGCCTTAATTTTTTGCTTTTAGTTAATTATTTATATTCTTCTTCGTAATTTCTCCAAGAATCTGAGATAGATTTTTCTATCTCATCTAGAGCTTCAAGAACCTTTTCTCTGATCTGGGTAGTGGATATCTCTTCTACTGAATTTGCAATCTCTAATACAGAGTTTAGAACCTTATCAATTACATCACCTAATTCACTTATTTCTAAACCTGCATCCTCAGCGGCGTTTAATATAGAGTTTTTAATCTTCTCCTCCTCAAATTTTTGTTTACTGCCGTCTTTCTTGATTACTGTATCAGCCATACTTTTTATTTATTGTTTTTACTCGACCTTTATTGCTAACAAAAATTATATAATTTATAACTTTCAAAATAAAGGCCGGGTTGCAGATTTGTAGAATTATCGTTAAAGTATAAGAGGAATGTCGGGTCGTCTAACGGTAGGACACTAGGTTTTGGTCCTAGAGATTCAGGTTCGAGCCCTGACCCGACAACATAAAAAACACACCATATTTGGTGTGTTTTTCTATTACAGTAAAATTGACTTCTTTTTTAAAAAGTAGAATAATAAAAATAACAAGCAAAAACAACATTATTAATATTATTTTAACTCTCATTATATTCTTTGTTTGGGTATTAGGGTTAAGTTATTTATTTAATTAAAAATGAATCAAAAAATAGAACATGAATTTTAAACAAAAACTATCTTGGAAAATTCTTTTACCAATTGGAATTATACTCTGGATTTTATTCAGTTTAGAAACAGAAGGTGTCCTCGGCGATGCAATCAGTTTTATCGGTTTTATAATGACTGTAATGGGAATAATTGATTTGATTAGAGTTTTAATTAAAAAGAAAAGAAAATGAAAGATATAGACACAACAAAAGAAGGAAAAGATAAGGAAAAATCAGACTTTAATAAAAAGGAGAAGCTGTTAAAGGAGTTTAAAGAAATGGTTGGAGATAATTATTTCATAAAGGAAACAAATAGCATAACAAAGCTTAAGCATTTCCCCTATGATAGTTTTGATAAATTTACTTCAGATGTACAAGAAGGGAAAATTATATTAGGAATAGCCCGAGATTATGCAAAGCAATGGTTACACGAAGGAGAGAATGTACCCACCTTTCCAAAAATAGCCGCTAATATTTTAATTTTATTTCCTTTCCTATTGGCGTTATTTTTTTTAGTCGCGGCATTTTCTAAAAGTCTTTGGTTACTAGTCTTAACTCCTTTTGTGCCTATATGGACATATTGGTTAGGTAATCCAACAGCTGGGAAATTTCATGGAGGAAATTCTATCCTTACTTTAACTGTACTAGGAGGAGTAATCACTTTTTTTATGGAATACAATTTTATCTTTTATTATATCTTATTACCAATCATAATTGGTGTTTTTTCAATTAGATACTTATTTAGCTTGGGGGTCAAAACTGTTAAAAAAGAAATGATGAAGAACGAAAAATTAGTTTGTCATTTTTGGAAAATGGGCGGATTAAATCTACAATTTTCTAATGGGGATAATTATTCCCAAAGAACTAAAACTGTAAATGGAATAACTAAACATTATGAAGATGTAGATAGAGAATGGAAGGAATATATTGAGGCACAGGAAGTAATTAAAAACAAAATTAAACAATAGTTTGTCCAAAAACTTTGAACCCCAACAAAGGAAAAACGGTCCCTACTTCACCAAATTTTTGGTTTAAAAAAGTTGAATTATATCTTTAAAGTGAAATAATTAAAATACAATTTTAAATTAAAATAGTATGAATAAAAAAGAATTATATGCAGGGTTTTGGAAAAGGTTTGCTGCATTTTTAATAGATTCAGTCATAATTTTTGTAGCTGGTTTTATGGTAGGTATTGTATTTGGTTTTTGGTGGAGTTTAACATTTGGTGTTGCAAAAGGAGTTGAGACAGCAGGTTACTTTCTTGGGATAATAGTGGCTTGGCTTTATTATGCAATAATGGAAAGCTCTCCTAAGCAAGCTACATTAGGGAAACAGGCTGTTGGGATAAAAGTTACTGACATGGATAAAAAGAGAATTTCTTTTGGTAAAGCTTCTGGGCGCCACTTCAGTAAATTTTTCTCTAGCTTTTTATTTATTGGGTTTTTGATGATTGCTTTTACTAAAAAGAAACAAGGCTTGCATGATATAATAGCAGATTGTTTAGTTGTTAATTCTGAAAAATTAGAATAATATAAAATGAAAAACTTACTTTATATTTCAATAATATTAGCAGGATTAGTTGCTGTTATTGAATTATCTTACTTAGGAGATAGTAGTTTAGCTTTAGTTATTTTAATTCTTGCAATAGCAGTCGGCTTGCAAGGAATTTATTTAATCAAGAATTATGGAGGAACAAAAGAAGAATAACAAAAGGAAAAATTTGTCTAAATCAGATTGGATAGGGGCGATAGTTGGTTTTTCTATTGCTGTTATAATTTTTCAGTTTAATAATTTTGGTTTTATACTTGCCTTTGCTATAGCCTATGGGTCATACTGGATTGTAAAACAGATTGCACTTTTATTTATAAAAGAAGAGGATGATAAAGAAAAACAGGAGATTAAAAAGGAAAAGACGGAAGTAAAAGAAAATGAAATAGAAAACGATGAGCAGTATAAAGATTTTATTAAAAGAAATAAAACTAATGTTGATGGGATGTCTGACAGGAAGTTTAAAATCGTAATATTTATCATAATAACAATAATTATAATTGCCATTATAGCCCATTTAATTTTTGTTAAAGCCAGCCAAAATGTTTTAAATAGCACAAAAAAAGAGGAGGTTAATTCAAACAAAGAATTATCTCAGTCAGACATAAATATGTTTGGTTTTCAGAGGTATTATGGTTCAGAGGAAGATATTAAGTTTAGTCTTTTGTTTCCAACTAGTGATTTATTAGAAGAACCAAATCGTATGAGTTTTGATATAAATAGTGTAAATTCAGTTGCTTATCAATCATATAAAGTTTTTGGTAGCGTTAGCGATATGGAGGCAGCTATGTATAGTATTACTTTCCAAGACCTTAAAGAAAATGAATCTTTTTATGAGGAGAACAAAGATCTTTATTTTGAAAACATAGGGGAAATTTCTTCTTTGTTGTTTGGAGAAGGAGAATTAATGTATAAGAATCGAGTTGATTTTAAAGATTTTGATGCTGTTAAATTTGCTTTTTATCGTTTTGATCACGGTACTAAAATAATTCATAAAAGATTAACTTTTTTATTTGAAGGTAAGCCAATAACTCTAAGTGTTGTTTATCCAGAGGAAATTGGGAATGAATTTGATATTTACTTTGATGAATTTGTAGATTCTTTAACTATTGAATCAAAAACTTAAATATTAATATCAATCATTAGGATCTACTTCTATTATTAGTTTTTCTGATGTTTTCATATCCATTTTTTCCATTCACCAAATCTTTATCTGCTTTATTCTTTATTTTTAAAGAGTTCACCAAGACAAATTAAAGCAATTCAGGAATGTGGTTATGAGTGGTTTGAAAAGAAAGGGAAAGTAGGTTTTAAACATCCCAAAACAGGATTATATTTAAAATTGAAGGGCTGAACTTTTATAGCCCTGAAGAAATCAAAAAGGTTTATAAAAATGTTTGGTCCAAAGCAGACCCTGAAAAAGAAAAAAGGAATAAGAAGGTTCGGTTTCCAAAATTCTAAGCACCAGATGTATTCAAACTCTCAATTTTTTTGGACTAAATTATATAATTCTTTTATATCAATATC
>CAZBVS010000006.1:0-33301 GCA_964495575.1 uncultured Candidatus Saccharibacteria bacterium | reverse complement strand
CAGCTTCCCTCAAACACTTAACGCCGACAGCAGATAGAGACCGACCTGTCTTACGCATAATTTTATCCGTTATTACTAACGGTATGGACTATACCACTACCCTAATATTAAATTAGGGAACCGACGTATTATGGCTAAAGCCATCTGTTGTTTACAAAACAACAAGTCTCTACGGGGTTAATAAATTTTCTTTCTAAGATCAATCAAAAAAGAAAATTTATAACTTCCCTCGGGATTGTCCTAACATACGACAGATTATTATGTAAGGAGTCCCCCGATATGAGTCAGTTTTCTCATCTTAATTTTAAGATTTCACTCTGAAGAATCACTTCTTCAGGCCGCCGTAATTTTCGTCTTTAAGGGTTTAGTATTAACGGTCTAAACCCAGCTCGCGTACCACTTTAATTGGCGAACAGCCAACGTGTAATTCCATAATTTCTTATGGCACAGACTATACCTTAACTTTTGCCTCATAAAACAAAAGAACCGGCGTGTTATAGAAGATCTGTTATCTCCTATCTCGTGCCCGATCTAATCGGGCAAACGAAGTCGTTACGGGGTCATACGACAATTTATATTTCATACTAGGAATAATATATGGATCTACAATTTCACAAAACCTCTTAGCCTCCTTGCTTGGGATATATATTCTATAACCATCTTGTATCCAATGTAATCTTGATTTAATACCAAAATTATCATACAAACAATCAACTAAAAGCTTGTGTCCTTCTTGAGTGAAAGAGAGTGTATTCAAAAACAAACCATAACAATCATTTCTTCTTCCTCCATCATCCATAAACCACACAGCTAATCCTATTGGTAAATTCAAAAGTTTAGCAATACAATTAGGTACTACTTTTTTTGAATCATTAGGATAAAACTCTGAATAAAGCTCGGTGAATAATGGATCTACATGCGTCTTAAACTGCCATCGATAATAATTCTTTTCATATCTATTATCATAAACCTTAGTTCTATATGGTGAAGAACCTGTATACTTTTTAAGTATTTTATACTTCCAAAACAAAAAATCTTTTTGTTTTTCACTCTGTATTAATTCCAATCTTGCATTACTTTTCAACATACTTAAATGTCCATCACCTAACACCGTTCCTACAATGAAACATTTAACCTCTTTATGAGTTAAATTTTGTCGTAGACTTCCCACGGTATTACCTTTAGTTATCAGTGAATACTTTAATTTTATCACTTATAACTCTTAGGCTCCACCGTTATGAGCCGGTTAGGGCTTGATTATCTCTTACCCTTGGAACCTTCTCCAGCTCCAGGATGTGTTGAGCCGACATCGCTTTTAATCCCCTATTACTAGGAGTATGGACTATATCTTCATCCTGATAAATTTATCAGGAGCTTGGCGTATTGCCTGCCTAGGCCTGGATTAAAACCTTTTTGCCTTTGCAAGCCTGACTTTATACAAAGTCAAGTCTCTACAGGGTCATAACTCAATTTTATATTTAAAGTTGAGTTAGACTTCCCACGATATTGTCCATATATGTAAATTATACCATGTTATGGTCGGTTGAATATATGGAGTCCATCGTTATAAGCCAAGTTTTTTTATAGAGCATCTCTGCTCTAGACACCCCGATATGTCTTAGTTAAGGTGTCGAACACTGCCGTCGATATGAACTCTCGGGCAGTACCAACCTGTTATCCCCGGGGTAGCTTTTATCCGATGTCTCTGACCTTCCTATAAAGGATCATCGGGTCGCTAAGTTCTGCTTTCGCACCTGCGCGGCTTGGAGGCCTTGCAGTCAAGCCAGCTTATGCCTTTATACTTCAGGTCCGATTTCCATCCGGACCAAGCTGACCTTAATAAACTCCTCCGTTACTCTTTGGGAGGAATCCGCCCCAGATAAACTGCCCGCCAGGCACTGTTCCACGCCGTTTTTGCCGTCGTGGTTGAGATACAAGCATCTGTAAGGTGGGTGTCCCATTGGTGGCTCCAGCTCGGCCGGAACCGAACCTTCAAAGCCTACCCACTACACTTCGCAGACAAACACTAATACCAATACCAAGCTACAGTAAAGCTCCCGGGGTCTTTTCGTCTTGCTGACGGTATCCCGCATCTTCACGGGAATTGCATTTTCATCGGGCTCCTCGCTGAGACAGTTCCCCAGTCGTTACGCCTTTCGTGCGCTCCGGAACTTACCCGGAAAGGAATTGCGCTCAAATTTGTTACTACTTCAACTTCAAAGCGAGTATGACATTTCTGCATACTTCTCTATGTCGCCATAGAGTTCGGACTGTATCTTCTCCTATTTTAATAAGAGCTTGGCGTACAGTCTCTGAGGATACTAAGAACGTTTCTTTCTACGATTCATATGAGATGCCATTTCTAATATTTTATTCCAAATTCTTAGTCTTTCCTGCTGATTATCTGCACCAGATGCATTTTTACTAAACATAATTATAAATTAATATGTACTTTAATTATATCATGTTCTAGTAGCACTGGATGCTCAGACGTCCCAGCATATAGCCAAGTTTTACTAAGGCAACACATTCACCTTAGAACCGTTCATTACGTTATCACCTCTTTCTAAAAAGAGGATCCTTCATGTCGCCATGAAGATCGGACTATATCATCTCCTTTAATTGGAGTCCGGCGTATAGTCTCTGAGGATCCAACATTAATGAAAAACGTCATCAATAGTATATTTCCGCTTACGACCTCTTCCTTTATTAAGGCTTTCTCGTAAACGAACAATCTTTAACAATCCATCTTTTGTAAGATGTTTGCCTTTATTCATCAAATAAATAATCTTTTTAAAGACTTCAAAATTTTTCTCTTTTAATCTAGCTTGAAAAGAAAATTTATCGAAGAAAGGTATAACTTTTTCATATATGTGAGAATAATTTCTCACTTCATAATAAGTTACTCCATCCTTTCTTTCTCGTATGTTTCCTACTCCCAATGTTTCTTTGATTAATTCAAGATTACTTGAATCACGTTGTGAAACATTAAAGCTAGGTGCAACTTTCCAACCTAAGCGGTGATCATCAACCTTCTTTAATGAAACATTAAAGCTGCCTTCACCATCAGTGAAGCCGCTGATGTACCAACCAACCTTAGAAGAAATTTTTTGAAGCCACCCATGATTACTCATATTCACATTATACCATTTTCACTAATGCTGTTTCCTGCGGATTGTCTGCACCGATCACATTGTTACTCTTTTAAAAGTAGTGTCGGATACTCAGATATTCCCGCATACAGCCGGATTTTATAACTACAACGGTTGTCATAGTTACGGCTGACATTGACAAGGGCTTCGGCCGGTAAGCGTAAATACCGAAGTATCTACACCCCCAACGTTAACCTTCTTGCATCGGTCAGGCGTCACCTCCTATACATCCTCTTATGAGTTAGCAGGAAGCTGTGTTTTTAGTAAACAGTCGCCAGGGAGACTTTCGCTGCGGCCCACAAAATTGTGGGCAGACCTTATCCCGAAGTTACGGTCACTTTGTTGCCGAGTTCCTTAGCGAGGACTCACCCGTTCCCCTTGGGCTACTCGCCCTGTCCACCTGTGGCGGTTTGCGGTACGGAGCCGTTTACCTGAACCTTAGAGATTTTTCTCGGAGATCTCTTCGCTCAAATTGGTTAAGTAAAAACTTAACCTTTTCTCAGTATCGAAGCCAACATACCCGGATTTTCCTGGGTATACTTCTAGACACAAAGAACACCAAACCATTAAGGTGCTTAAGCTTTTTTACCTCGTCCTCCCATCGGTAAATGATAAACGGCGGGTTGGAATATTAACCAACTGTCCTTTAGCTTCGGCTTTCGCCATCGCCTTAGGGCCGCCTAACCCTCCGCCGATTTTCGTTGCGGAGGAAACCTTGGACTTTCGGGGTCTCAAATTTTCATCGAGATAGCGATTACTCATGCCAACATTCTCTCTTCCCAACGTTCCACAGGTCCTTGCGAATCCTGCTTCAGCACGATGGAAATGCTCTCCTACCACGTTTTATGTAAAAACATAAAACATCCGTGTTTTCGGTACCTTACTTTAGCCCCGTTAAATCTTGGGCGCCATTGCGCTTGAATAGTGAGCTGTTACGCACTCTTTAAAGGATGGCGGCTTCTAGGCCAACCTCCTATCTGTCTGGGCACGACGACCACCTTTAACACTTAGTAAGGATTTTGGGACCTTAAACGACGATCTGGGCTGTTTCCCTTTCGACCACGAAGCTTAGCCCCCGTAGTCTGACTGCTGCGAAATATCTTCCGGCATTCGGAGTTTGATTGATTGTCCGAGCTCTCGCCCTGTGACGATCATCCAGTGCTCTACCTCCAGAAGTTTTAACGCAACGCTAGCCCTAAAGCTATTTCGGAGAGAACCAGCTATTCCCAAGCTCGATTAGCTTTTCACTCCTTACCCCAACTCATCCAAAGACGTTGAACGGTCTACTGGTTCGGGCCTCCCCCCAGTTTTACCTGGGGTTCACCCTGGTCAGGGCAAGCTCGCTTGGCTTCGGGTCCTACAAATACGACTAACGCATATTTAGTGCTCGCTTTCACTTTGGTTTTACTCCGTAGAGCTTAACCTTGCCATATTCATAGACTCGTTGGCTCATTACGCAAAAGGCACGCCGTCAGCCTGCTCTCATCCGAAGATAAGAACTTAGGCCTCCGACTCCTTGTAAGTAAATGGTTTCAGGTTCTATTTCATCGCCCTCACCGGGCTGCTTTTCACCTTTCCCTCACGGTACTTGTTCACTATTGATTATTAACTGTATTTAGCCTTACCAGATAGTACTGGCAGATTCCTACAAGGTTTCATTGCCTCGTAGTACTCAAGATGACTTCGAAAAACGAAGTCAATAGAAACAAGGAAGAACTTCGGTTTTCGCCTACTGGACTATCACCATCTATGGTGCTCCTTTCCAGAGAGCTTCGGCTAACCAAAATTTTTATACAACTTCCCTTCACGGAAATTACCAACAACAAAAACAAAATGTTGGTAATTTGCGCGAACATTTCTACCTTTCTACCCCAAGAAATAAAATTCCTTGGTTTGGGCTACTCCCCTTTCGCTCGCCACTACTTAGGGAATACTGTTTAGTCTCTTTTTCTCCAGGTACTGAGATGTTTCACTTCCCTGGGTCTGCTTCCTTAGCCACTTATGTGCCAGGATGACTTGGGTTTGCCAAGCCGGGTTTCCCCATTCGGACATTCTCGGATCAAAGGTTGCTACGCACCTACCCGAGACTTATCGCAGCTATGCCACGTCCTTCATCGCCAGTTAATATCTAGGCATCCACCATTTACCCTTAAATAATAATTTCTACCTCGAAAAATTGATTTTTGACAAAAAATAAATTTTGTCTAACTTTGTCTTATATATTCCCCTCAAAATGTTACTTTATCAGGGTTTTCAAAGGTCAGTCATCCAATCAAAAACTCCACCTGAAGGTGGAGCCCATACAAGGAAACAAATCCCTTTATATTAAATGGGTCTCTCACCTTTGTATGTGAACGTCTTTTTCATTCCGTTAATCAGTATATATAGTGGTGTATAAAATGTCAACATTTTATCCGGGTTTTAAACTAATCACTCTTTAAATCTAAAATTTTCTCAAAAACTTCTTTATTATCTGAAGTTCTCATCCCCCACTTATGATGAAAATTAACAAAAAGATACACTGTACTTTTATCATCATTTTTATCTTTATAACTTATCTTCAAAGGCTTGTTCCAAGGTGCCGCTCTATCTTCCCAAGCTGTAAATACATCATCAAAACCTAAACTTACCTCCTCCACATCTTCCAACTCCACCTTCAACTCAAATCCTTCACCACTATCCTTCTCTCTTCCTAAAAACTTAAAACTTCCACCATCTAAATCCAACACCCCCTCATATCTATACAAAGGCTTCAAAAAGGAAGTATGAGCTCTTACCCAATCCCAAAAACTTCTATTCTCAACATCTTCTGCAAATGATAATAATGTATTTTTATATGTCATATCCTTATTCATCCCAAGGAGTTAAAATCTTGCATCCGCCTTCAACGATAGCCAGAGTCTTCTCAAAATGAGCACTCAAGCCTCCATCTAATGTTACAAAACTTCCATCTTCGCCTTTTTTAATATCCCCGGACCCAGCAGAAGTAATCGGCTCAATCGCCAAAACCATTCCTTCCACTAACTCCATCCCTGTTCCCTTCTCTCCATAATTAAAAACTGTGGGATCCTCATGCAAATCAAACCCAACCCCATGACCCCCCAAGGCTTTTACAATATTAAAACCATTCTCCTTAACTGTCTGCTCCACAATCCAACCTATATCACCTAAATGATTGCCCGGCTTACAAACACTAACCGCCTCTTCTAAAGCAAGCCTCGTCGTTTTCATCAACTTATCCGCCACCGGATCTATATCACCAACCGGAATCGTTATCGCTGCATCCGTAATCATGCTCTTGTAATCAACCCCAAAATCAAGCTTCAAAACATCACCATCTCTCAACTTATAATCCCCAGGAATACCATGAACTACCTGATCATTAACGGAAGCACAGATATACCCCGGGAAACCTTTAGTCTCACTCCCCGGTTTGTAACCATAAAAGGCGGCCCCCGCTCCATGATCATCTAAAATATGCTTTGCCCGATCATTTAAATCAGAAAGCAACACTCCTTCCTCTACCATCCCTTTCAAATCCTTCAAAACAAAAGCCAGTATCTTACCTGACTCAGCAAGTTTTTCAATATCTTTTTTAGTCTTTAAATTAACTCCCATATTATTTCAAATTTAATTTATCAACCACTACCTTGTGAACCTCGTAAGGCATCCCTGAACCATCTATCTCATACACCGAAAAATCTTTTTTCTTCAACTCATCCAAGACCGGAAGAGTAACCTTCTTAAACTCCTTTATTCTCTCCTTAATAGTCTCCGGATTATCCAAGGTTCTCACCTTTGCCTCACCTCCACAAAAAGCACAGGTTTCAAGCTTTGACTCTCCTAATATAGGCAGACCACAAACTGAACAAACTCTTCGAGTAGAGTTTCTTGCCATTGTTTCCTCTTCACTAATATCTAAAAAAACAACCTGCACATTATCCTTACCATACTTCTCAACCAACACCTTCATTAAACCAGACCCTCCATCCTTGCCAAACGCTTCATACACAGAGCGTGGAGATCCACTATACACAATACTTACCCCTGCTTCGGCCATGCTTTCTGTGGCTTCAACAACTCGATCAAGCACAAACTTTGGGTCAATCAACTCCCCGGACTCAAACTTCTCTTTTGCTTCTTGCCACTCCGGATCATCTAACTTATCAGAATTATATATCTCCTGCTCCAAATATCTTCCGGTATCAAAATGCATGAAATAAAAACGCCTTGCCAAAAGCTCGGCTTGAGTTCCTTTTCCTGCCCCAGGAGGGCCATAAAATATAACTGCTTCATTCATATTATTATTATACCAAAAGAAAATTAATAAATCTTAAAAAAACAAAAAAGCCGGAATAATTCCGGCTTATAATCTCGAAAGTCTTGAAACATCCCCTAAAAAGGAGATGAATATAGTAAACAATATAACTAAAAAACCAATCGATACACATATTCCAACAAAAACTGGATAAGGAAAATAGATATCAATCAAAATACACAAACCAATCGTCACCAATCCAATTATAAGAGTACTCCGAGCACTTCCTGAAAGAGACATTACACATAACACACCACCGATTAACATAACTACTCCACCAAACAAATCCATAATTACCTCCTCTTATTATATTTTTAAATTCCTAAAACTTATAAACCTTCGTACTCCCGCATAGTAAGCTGGGACTCTATCTGCTTCATAATTTCCAAAGCCACAGCCACTACAATCAATAATGCTGCACCACCTATCGCAAAAGTCTGAATTCCAGTAGCAATCTGCGTTATGTTAGGCAAAATAGCTACTGCCCCAAGGAACAACGCTCCAAACAATGTAATCCTGTGAACAATTTTCTTAATAACATTTGTAGTATTTTCTCCAGGACGAATCCCCGGGATAAACCCTCCGTTACTCTGCAATGTTTTAGAAATTTCTTCCGGATCAAATGTAACCGAGGTATAAAAGTAAGTAAAGGCCACCACCAACAAGAAATACAAACCACTATATATAAACTGATTATTAAAGAAGGTATTCACCCACTCATTTACAGTAGTAGCAAAACCTTGAGAAATAACTCCGGCAATCTGAGCAAAAAACTGCGGGAACAATAACACCGAAACCGCAAAAATTATAGGAATTACTCCTGCCTGATTAACTTTCAAAGGAAGATAAGAAGAGGCTCCACCATACATCTTATTACCTCTAACCTGCTTGGCATAAGAAACCGGCACCTTTCTCTCTCCCTCATTAACATAAACCACTCCTGATATTACCACCACAGACAACACCACAAAAGCAATATAAGTAGGCAATTTCTCAGGTGAATAGTTCATAATACTTGAAACAACAGACTGTGGTAATCCAGCAATAATACCTGAAAAAATTAAAATAGATATACCATTCCCAATATTAAACTCAGAAATCAACTCTCCTATCCACATCAACAAAACACTTCCTGCTACAATTATCACCACGTTCCCCAACATCTGGGTTAAAGAAAGTTGATCAATAATTCCCTGCGACATAAGCAAATTTAAAAACCCATATGACTGCAAAGCTGCCAAAGGTACCGTTAAGTACCTTGAGTACCTGTTAAACTTAGCCTTTCCTTCAGGACCCTCTTCGTAATAAGCCTTCTTCAACTGAGGGAAAATAATAGTCAAAAGCTGCATAATAATTACCGAAGTAATGTAAGGCCCAACCCCTAACATAACTACCGATAACTTAGAAAGACCTCCTCCAGAAAACACATCTAAAAAGCTAAAGAACTTATTAGAAGCAAAAAACTCCTGAAGCCTTGTTGGATCAACTCCAGGAATTGGTATAGCCGCTAACAATCTAAAAACTCCAAGTAATCCTAATATAGAAAGAAGCTTCTTTCTTAAATCAGGAATTTTAAATATTTGAACAAGTTTCTTCATAACACAAAATTATTTATTTACTCTCTATAACCTTCCCTCCTGCTTTCTCAATCTTCTTTTTAGCACTTTGAGAAACAGGCACCTCTTTTACAACAAACTCCTTTTCTATCTTTCCATCTCCTAATATCTTTACCGGATCACTCATATCTTTAACCACCCCAGCTTCCAATAAACTTTCTTTAGTAATCTCCTTACTATCAAACATATTTTCCAGATCACCTACATTTAAAACCTTAGCATCCTTCTTACGAGAATTAAAATTAACCCCTCTTAACTTAGGGAATTTTTGAATAATTCGTTTAGTCTTGGAAGGAATACTATGACCAGCTCTTGCTTTCTGTCCTTTTATTCCTCTTCCAGAATATGTACCTCTTTTCCCTCCTCGACCAACTCTTTTTCTTTTTTTCTTATTTTTTCCTTTTTTTAAATCGTGAAGTTGCATATTTATTTATTTTTATTCTTTTTATTCAAAAGATGCTCAAATCTTCTTAAAGCTTCTACCGTAACTCTTGCATTATTCAACTTATTATTAGTTCCTCCCAAAAGTTTGGCTGAAATATCCTTAACCCCTGCCAAATCCAAAACTACCCTGGCTGCTCCTCCAGCAATCAAACCATGTCCTTCCGGCACAGGTTTTAATCTTATCTCTGCTGCTCCCTCTTTTACATCAACATCATAAGGAATAGTGCGGTCATCTTTCAAAGGCACCTTGATCATTTGTTTCTTAGCTTTATTCTTAGCCTTTCTGATAGAGTCTGCCACATCTGTTCCTTTTCCAATTGCTACTCCTACCTTTCCTTTTCTGTTTCCTACTACAACAGTTGCCCTAAAACTCATTCGTTTACCACCCGATACAACTCGGGTAACTCTTCTAATTTCTAACACTTCATCATCAAACTCTTTATCTTTTCTTTTCTTTCCTTTTTTCTTCTTTTTATTTTTTGATTTCTTTTTTGCCATATTTTTTTAAAATTTTAATCCACCTTCTCTGGCTTTTTCAGCCAATTCTTTAACTCGGCCGTGATAATCATAACTTCCTTTATCAAAAATAACTTTTTCAATATCCTTCTTCTTTGCCTTTTTGACTATTAACTCCCCAACCTTCCCTGCTTTTTCTAATTTTGTACCTTTTTTAACATCAAAAGACGAGGCAGAAACAACTGTCTCTCCTTTCTGATCATTGATAAGCTGAGCGTATATATGACGGTTGCTCCTAAACACAGAAAGCCGTGGGCATTCCGCTGTCCCAGGACCAACCTTTGCCCTTACTCTTCTTGCTCGTCTTTTTCTTTTTTGGATTAATTTCTTACGATTCATAAATTATTTTTTTAAACGGCTCCTTCACCGGTAACAGCCTTCTTACCAGCTTTCCTTCTTACTACCTCATCTTTATACCTAAAACCTTTACCTTTATATGGTTCAACTGGCCGATAACTTCTTATTTCAGCCGCTACCTCTCCTACCTTCTGCTTATCATATCCTTTAACTGTTAACTTATTCTTTCCTTCTAACTCAAACTCAATCCCTTCTGGTTTTTTATAAATAATAGGGTGGGAAAAGCCTAACTCAAGTTTTAAATCCTTCCCCTGCTCGTTCATTCTATAACCTACTCCTTCTAAAAGCAGCGTCTTTTCAAAACCTTCATTAAGTCCCTTCACAGCATTAGCAACTAACGCTCTAAAAGTTCCCCAGTTACTTCTCGCCTGTTTTTCATCATTCTGTTTTTTTAATAACACCTCATCATCCTTAACCTCTATCTCCACAAATGGTAACACCGAAATCTCTAACTTATCCTTTTTGTTAGAAACAGAAACCACTCCGTCATCTACTTTGACGTCTATATCCTCTGGTATTTTAATTGGTGATTTACCTATTCTACTCATAAATTTAATTTACCAAATTTTAAATAAAATCTGCCCTCCGATCTTTTTCTTTCTTGCCTCAGAACCACTCATTATACCCTGAGAAGTAGAAACGACTAACAATCCGTGACCTCCCTTTACGGGTTTAAGCTCATCACATCCTTTGTATATTCTACGAGAAGGTTTGCTCAAAAACTTAAATCCTCTAATAGGGTGGTTAGAATTCAAAACAATCTTAATTATCTTCTTAGGTTTTCTCCCCTTTACTTCTACTTTTTTAAAAAAGCCCTTTCTTTCTAAAACCTCAGCCACAAGCCTATCCATCTTGGTATAGGGAGTCTTCAAATAACTTTTGCCAGCATCCTGAGCATTTTTAATTCTTGTAATAAAATCTGTGTACATTTTTCAATAAATTTAACTTGATTTCTTTACTCCTGGAATCTCTCCTTTATTCGCTAACTCCCTAAAACAAATCCTACACAAGCCAAAATCTCTCATATAACCTCTTGAACGACCACACCTAAAACAACGGCGAACTTTCCGCGTTGAGTACTTAGGTTCTTTTTTTGATTTTTCAACAAGTGATTTTCTAGCCATAATGTTTTAATAAAATTAAAGACCCGGATCTTTAAAGGCCGAGCGTTTCTTAGTTTAGTAAAGTACCGGCCTTAAGTCAACAAAAATTTAGATCTAATAATTCATTTTATTTATCAGTTGATTTATCTTTTTTTAACGGTACTCCAATATCTCTATAAATATCAATTGCTTTCTCCCGATCTTTCTCAAAAGGCACTACATTAACCTGCAAACCAAAATCAACCTGCGACTTATCCATATTTATCTCAGGAAACACAGACTGATCTTCAAAACCAATATTCAAATTACCGTTCTGGTCAACGTTATTTAAACCAATCCCTTTAAAGTCTCTTAACCTTGGCATCACTATATTATTCAATTTCACAAGAAAATCAATCATTCGCTTTCCTCGTAAAGTTACTTTAAGACCTACAACATCACCCTGTCTAACATCAAAACCAGCAATTGATTTTTTAGCTTTTCGAACAGAAGGTTTTTGACCGGTAATCAAAGAAATCTCTTCAGTAATATTAGGTAACAACTTATCTTTAAAATGACCCTTATCAGACAACTTACCTACTCCTGTATTTACCACAACCTTCTCAATGTTATTTTTAATTTTTTCTATTTTTTCATCCATTTTAAATATATCTTAAAAACTAATCTATTGGACTATCGCATTTCTTACAATGTCTCACCACCTCTTTCCCCTTTCTCTTTTTACTAACTCTGGTTGGCTTTGAACAAGCCGGGCAGATAATAGAAACATTAGACTCATCAATCGGTCGAGGAACATCTACAATCTCTCCTTTTTCACCTTCTTTCTTAGGTCGTACATGCTTTTTATATAAATTAATACCTTCTACAACAACTCTGCCTTGATCAGGAAAAACCTTCAGGACCTTCCCTGTTTTACCTTTATCCTTACCTGCTAATATTTTTACTTTGTCTTCTTTTTTAATATTTACCATATTTTTATATCCTTATACAATATCCTCTGCCATCGAAACGATGGTTGGATGAGTTTCTTTAATTTCTCTTGGAATAGGACCGAAAATTCTAGTAGCCCGAGGCTCTCCTTTGTCATTAACTATCACCGCTGCATTCTCATCAAACCTAACGTATGATCCATCTTGCCGTCTATACTCTTTCCTCTGCCGTACTATTACTGCCTTAACTTTCTCATTTTTCTTAACCTCTTTTCTTGGTTCTGCTTTCAAAACCGAAGCTACAATAGTGTCTCCTAAGGTAGCATACCGTTTACCTGTGCTTCCTAAAACTCGAAAACACCGGATCTTCTTAGCCCCGCTGTTATCTGCTACTTTTAATATTGTTTGTTCCTGTATCATAGTTACTTATTATCTTCTTCTTTTACAAGCCCTACTATTCTCCATCTTTTTTCTTTAGAGATAGGTTTAGTTTCTTCTATAACAACCTCATCTCCTTTCTTGTACTCATTATCTTCATCATGAGCCTTATACCTTTTGGTAACATTAAAATACTTTAAATACCGCTTGTGCTTCTTCAAACGATCCACCTCAACAATCCGAGTTTTATCCATCTTATCTGATACAATTTTTCCTTTTATTCTACGCATTTTTTTTATCTTGGTTAATAATTGTCAAAATTTGGGCTATATCTTTTTTCAACTTTTTAACGTCTTTAACATTCTGGATCTTCCCTGTTGAAAAATCAAACTCCAACTCATTTAGCTTCTCTCTTTTTTCTTTAAGAGTTTTTTTAAGATCAGCTAACGGCTTTTTTCTAAATTCTTTTAAATCTTGTTTCTTCATATTTAAAATAACTGTTCAGATTTTTTAAGAATCTTAACCTTTATTGGTAACTTGTGTCCTGCCAAACGCAATGCTTCAGCAGCCTCATCATCATCAATTCCTCCAATTTCAAATAATATCTGCCCTGGCTTCACAGGTGCTACATATCTATCTACCTCTCCTTTACCTTTACCCATTCTAATCTCTGGCGGGAAACTAGTCACTGGCTTATCTGGGAAAATACGAATCCAAACCTTACCTTCTCTATGAAGCTGATGGTTGATAGCCTTCCTACAAGCCTCAATCTGATTAGCGGTAATCCAACCCCCAGACCGAGCCTGAAGACCAATACTCCCAAAATCAATATTGGTTCCTCTAGTAGCTTTCTTTCTATTTCTAGAGCGTCCCTTCTGCTGTTTTCTATACTTTTGTCTTTTAGGCTGTAACATGATTATTTTTTATCTTCATCATCTTCTTCTTCAAATATCTCACCTTTGTATAACCAGACTTTAACTCCGATTGAACCAAAGGTTGTTTTTGCCACAGACTCTCCAAAATCAATGTCTGCCCTAAGGCTCTGCAAAGGCATATTCCCGTCATCCATCCACTCTGTCCTTGCAAACTCTGACCCATTCAAACGACCGGAGACCTGCATTCTAACTCCTTCAACATTTCTATTCTGCTGGATCTGCCTCATCTGTCTTTTCATCACCACCCTAAAAGGAATTCGTCTTTCTAAATCAGAGGCTATCTGGTCAGCAATTACCTGAGCGGAGATATCATACCTCCCCATCTCCACAACATTCAAATGTAAACCATACTTCAAACTAACCCCTTTCTCTTTTCTTAACTTCTTCATTTTCTTATCTAAAGCCTTCTTCAGCCTCTCAATTCCCTTACCGCCTCGACCAATAATTAAACCTGGCTTGTTAGACTTTATATTCACTCTGATATCTTCCTGAGTTCTCTCAATATCAATTGAATCAATCCCTACATTCTTCATCTCATTGTTAATAGTTTCTCTAATGATTGTATCTTCTTGCAAGTAAAACTTACCCTGGCGTTTAAAGTAGAACCACTTACTTGACCATGGCTTGTTTATTCCTAACCTTTGTGAATCTGGGTTTATTTTACGACTCATGTTTATATCTTACTTATGTATAACAATTATATTTTTATTTTACAAACCTCTACACTGACTTTCTTCTAAACATTTTCTTCAATGGACCTTTTCTTTCTTTTGGCTTTTCTGCTTCTTTTTCCGGATGAACCTCCGGTCTATCCTTCTGATCATGCTTCTCTCCGTAATCTTCATCCTTAACCTTTCCTTCTTTTTCCGGAATGATATACTTGTCATTCACCATATCCTCCTTTTCTTCCAACACAATGTTAATATGACTCATCTTTTTATGAATCTCGTTAATTGCCCCGAAGGCTCTTTCTCTCCATCTTTTCAAAGTTGGCGCCTCATCTACTCTAATTTCTTTGATAAATAATTTATGAGGATTCATATCCTGATTGTTCTCAGCATTAGCTGCAACTGAACGAAGAAGCTTCAAAATATTCTCGCTTGGTCTTCGAGGGCTCATTAATAACTGGGCTTCTGCCTCAGAAACAGTCATTCCTCTCACAACATCAGCAACCTTCCTCACCTTTTTAGGTGATATACGAAGATATCTCAATTTTGCTTTTGCTTGTTTTTTATCCTTCATAGTTATTTATATTTATAATATTCCACCTTGTGATTTATCAAGTTCACGCTGCATTCTTCCTCCATGTTTGATAAACTTACGGGTTTTGGAAAATTCACCCAATCTATGACCAATCATCTCTTCGGTAACCTTAACCTCAACGAAATCTTTCCCGTTGTATACTCCGAAGGTATAACCAACCATATCCGGAGATATCTCAGAATCTCTAGCCCATGTTTTGATAACCCCGTCCTCTGGTTTTTGACGAGAAATCTTTTTTATAATATTTGGATCAACGTATGGTCCTTTTTTAAGCGAACGTGACATAATTTATATTAATTAAAATTATTTTTTCTTTTTCTTCTTTTTCTTCCTTCTCTGAATTATATACTTATCTGACTTTTTATTCTTCTTTCTGGTCTTACGACCACCGGTAATATTACCCCATTTATCCTTAGGATACTTCGTTCCTCGAGGTTGTCTTCCTTCACCACCTCCATACTTATGATCATGAGCCCCCATGGCATAAGCACGGACCTTAGGACGACGACCTCGCCAACGACTCTGACCAGCTTTCCTTAACTTCTTAGAACCATGCTCTGGATTTGAAACCTGACCTACAGAAGCATAACAATCCCATCTTATCTTTCGTATCTCGGTAGAAGGCATCTTCAAATGAGTATATCCTTCCTCATTTCCTAATACCTGTAAACCTGTTCCTGCAGAACGTCCAATCTGACCTCCCTTACCTGGCTTCATCTCAACATTATGAACCAAGGTTCCAATAGGCATTCTCTTCAAAAGAGTTCTGTTTCCTTTTTTGATCGGTGCTTCATCAGAGGTAACTACTTCATCTCCTACCTCTAACCCATCCGGAGCGAGGATATATCTTTTTTCTCCATCTTTATAACTCAATAAGGCAATATCTGCGGTTCTGTTAGGATCATAATCAATAGATTCTACCTTAGCCGAAATATCATACTTATCCTGTACAAAATCCACCTGGCGATATTTTCTTTTATGACCACCCCCTCTCCAACGAACAGTCATCCTCCCTTGGGAGTTTCTTGCACCAGTTGATCTTTTACCTTTCTTAAATTGTTTTTGAGAATTACTCATATACTTAATTTATTTTATACTGGGAAAATATTAATGCTATCCCCTTCTTTTAATGTGACAATTGCTTTTTTAACAACCTTAGCCCTCCCTTGTCTTCCTCTAAAACTACTAGGTCTAACTAACTGTCTTAACACATTTACCTTCTTAACAGACACATCATAACGTTGCTCTATCTCTTTTTTAACCTCACTTTTATTTCCCTCATTATCTATGATAAAAACATATTTACCTTCTTCATTCATATCTCTTGCTTTCTCGGTAATCCAAGGTTTTTTAATAACTGATTTACCTGAAAAACCACCAGGAGCAGAAACCTGTTTCTTCTTTTCTTTTTTCTTCTTTTTATCTGCTTTCTTTTTCTCTTTCTTTTCCTTCTTCTCTTTCTTATCAGACTTCTTACCTTTATCCTTACCTGGTATAATTTTATCTAAAACACTACTCATTTTTATTTTTTATTAATCTTAAAATGATCCTCTAACTCTTTAACGGACTTCTTATCAAAAACTACATATTTATATGAAAGAAGATCGTATATATTTAAACTCTCTGAACGCATAGCATGAACATCAGTTATATTCTTTACTGCTTTATAAAAACCTTTGTTATTCAACTCCGGCACAAAAAGCAAGGTTCCTTTCTCTTCTACTCCATCCAGTATTTGGTCTACAATTTTTTTCCCGTTCTTTGTTTTATTGTCTTCCAAAACCAAAGAATCAACTATTATAACTTCCCCTTCGTCTAATTTTTTAGAAAGAACTGAAAATAAAGCCTTTCTTTTCATCTTCTTATTAAGCTTCTTCCCAAATTTTTTCTGCTTACTAGGTCCAAAAGTTACTCCCCCACCTTTCCACAAAGGAGACCTTATTGTTCCGTGTCGAGCTCTTCCGGTTCCTTTCTGACGCCAAGGCTTTCTTCCTCCACCTCGAACATCACTGGTTCCTTTTGTATGAGCTATCTTCTGCCGGGTATTAGCTCTATGAGTTACCACGCTTTGATACACTAAATCATTATTCCACTCTACCCCAAAAACTCCATCATCAAGGGTGATGCTTCCTTTTTTATCTGATTTTAAATTGTGGACTTTTGTTTTCATTTCTTCCTTTATTTATTCTCTTCTTTTTTTAATCTAATTTCCACCTCAGAACCTTTCATTCCCGGGACACCTCCTTTTAATAAAACCTCATTTTCATTAGGTCGAACCTCAACAACTTCCACATTCTTTATGGTAACCGTGTTCTGACCCATCCTCCCCGCCATCTTCTTACCGGGGAATGTTCTTTGGGGGTCTGTCGGACCAATTGATCCAGGAGCTCTCTCATGATGTCTTGTCCCATGAGTCTTATCCATTCCTGAAAAACCATGCCTCTTCACCACTCCTTGAAAACCTTTTCCTTTACTCTTTCCACTCAAAGTCACAGAAGCTCCTTCTTCTAAATCATCAAAAGCTTCATCATCTTCTACCTTTACTACGGTAACAGGTTTAACTTCAACCCCTTTCCAAACCTGTGTCATATGTGATTTTGTTCCTTTTATTTTCATAATTTTCTCAAAAAAATTCCACCGCCTTAAAAAAAGCGGTAATACTTGTTACTACGCGTTAAATATATATTAACATAAAAGTTCTCTATAGCAAGTACCAACATCAATACTAACCCAAGAATTTTTATTCGTCAATAAAAATAACGATTATTTATTTTTTAACAAACACTCCTTCTTCTTTTTCTACTAAAACACCCTCTTCACTCAAGTACCTTAAATACCTATCAGCAATCTCCTTCTCTACCCCCAAAACAGAAGCTGCCTTCTCCTTAGTTATCTGATTATTCTCATCTAAAAAACCTAAAACATCTCTTTTAAACTCCTCTTTCCTGCTCTCTGCTGCTGCAGTGGCTTTATCATAAGCCTCTCTCATTTTTTTAAGCTTATGACGTACCGCTAATAAATAACCGATAAATATACCAGCCGCTCCCAACAAAAATAAAAATAAATATTTCAATAAATTATCCATTTACTTATTAATAATATTAATCATCTCCTGCACAATCATATTATCCGCTCCCGGTCTTGCAAAACTCTTAGCCGCTTCTTTCATATTTTTTAACCTTTCAGAATCCCCTAAAATCTTTTTAATCTGCCTTAAAATAATATCGATATCCAAATTTGACTCCTCAATAACAATAGCTCCTCCGTTCCCAGCATACTCATATGCATTTATTTTCTGGTGATCATTAGCTGACTCTTCAAGAGGAATTAAAACTGAAGGCTTACCAAAAGCAGCAATATCAAAAATAGCGCTTCCTGCCCGAGACACTACAATATCAGCCGCATTAAAAGCAAATTTATAATCATCCTCTCCCAAAAAACCAACAAACTGATATTTTTCTCTCAACGACGTAGAAAGTTTCTTTAAAATAGGCTCTACATCTCTTTGAACTGATTCCACATTATCCTCCCCTACTTGATGATACACCTGAAAATCACTAACAACTCTCTCCAAGTTATCAATTATTACCTCATTTATTCTCTGAGCTCCCTGGGAACCACCCAGAACAAAAATCAAAGGCTTCTCAGGATCAAAATCAAAATACTCCTTCGCTTGTTTTTGGGTTAACCAATGATCTAAAAGCGTATCATTCAACGGCTTTCCTGAAAGAAAAACTTTTTCTTCAGGAAAATAACTCATCGTCTTCCTGAAAGACACCGCCACCCTATCAGCAAACTTTGCTGACAATCTTGAATTCAAACTAGGAACTGCGTCTGACTCATGAATAACTACCGGGATAAGGTAAAACTTAGCCGCTAACACAACCGGAAAAGATCCTGGCCCTCCTTTTGAAAAAACCACATCAGGCATAATAAAGTACATCTTTACCAAAGCCTGAAAAATACTCCAAAGAAATTTAGGAATATCAATTAAATTCTTAACAGAAAAATATCTTCTAATTTTAGCCGAAACTACTTTATTTACCCTAATCCCCCTTTTGTTAAACTCACCAACAAAATTATTCTCAGGACCAATAAATTCCAAAGAAACATCCCCTTGGCCGACCTTCAACAACTGATCAGCCACAGCTAATAAAGGAACGATGTGACCACCGGTTCCACCAGCGGTTAATAAAATTTTCTTTTCTTTTTGCATATTACAATTCTAACATAAAAAACTTTCTTCCGATAAAAACAAAAAACCGACCCTCAAGGTCGGTTTCTCTATTCTAAGAAAAAATCAATTAGGCTGACTTAATCTCTATATCAATACCGGAAGGTAAGTTTAAGTTACTCAAAGCCTCAATTGTTTTTTCTTCAGGATCTAAAACGTCAATAAGACGCTTATGAATTTTCATCTCAAACTGATCCTTGGATTTATTATGAACAAAAGTAGAGCGGTTGACTGTATAATCCTTCACCTCTGTTGGCAAAGGTACAGGACCTACTACTTCTCCTCCTTGATGCTCCACAGCATCAATAATCTGCTTTACTGACTTATCAATCAGCTTGGCATCATAACTTCTTACCTTTATTCTAAGTTTTTCTTTTTGTTTTGTTTTTGCCATACCTAATTTTATTTATCCCCCAACCTAATCACCCGAACCCTTACGGGCTCGGGGATTGGGGTTAAAATTTATTTTTCAATTTTAGTTACAACTCCTGCGCCAACAGTTTTACCACCCTCTCGGATAGCAAACCTTTGCTGCTCTTCTAGAGCGACTGGCACAATCAGCTTAACCTTTCCATTTACAGTATCGCCAGGCATAACCATCTCGGTATCCTCAGGAAGAGTTACCTCTCCTGTTACATCAGTAGTTCTGATGTAAAACTGTGGCTTATACCCAGAAAAGAAAGGTGTATGACGACCACCCTCTTCTTTGCTTAAGACATAAATTTCAGCCTCAAACTCGGTATGAGGAGTAATTGAACCTGGTTTAGCAATCACCTGACCTCGTTCAATATCCTCCTTCTTAATACCACGTAGAAGAAGACCAACGTTATCACCAGCCTGACCTTCATCTAATGTCTTCTGGAACATCTCAATCCCGGTAACAACAGTCTCGGTAACCTCTTCACCCATTCCAACAATTTCTACTTCATCTCCTTCTTTAATCTTTCCTCTCTCAATCCTACCAGTACTCACAACTCCACGACCTTCAATAGTGAAGATGTCCTCGATAGGCATTAGAAAGTCTTGATCCACAGCTCTTTCAGGTTCTGGAATGTAGTCATCCATAGCATCAATCAACTCATAAATAGGTTTGATGTTTTCATCATCATCAGAGTCTGCGTCCAAAGCTTCAAGAGCAGATCCTTTGATAATAGGAACTTCATCTCCTGGGAAATCATACTTCTTTAGAAGCTCTCTAATCTCAGACTCTACCAACTCTAACAACTCAGGATCATCTACCTGATCAGTCTTGTTCATAAAGACAACGATAGCTGGAACCTCTACCTGCTTAGCGAGCAAAATGTGCTCTCTTGTCTGAGGCATAGGACCATCAGGAGCAGAAACCACCAACACAGCACCATCCATCTGGGCGGCACCAGTAATCATGTTTTTAATGTAGTCTGCGTGACCTGGAGCATCAATGTGAGCATAGTGACGATTCTCAGTCTCATACTCTGAGTGGTGAAGGGCAATAGTAATACCACGATCCTTCTCCTCAGGAGCATTATCAATATCGTCAACAAGCTCTGCCTTATCAATAAGACCTTTCAAATGAAGAGCCTTCATTATAGCTGCGGTAAGAGTAGTCTTACCATGATCAACGTGACCAATAGTACCTATATTAAGATGCGGTTTTGATCTTTCGAATTTCTCTTTAGCCATATTAATTATTTATTATTTTTATTATTAAAATTATTTCGACCTATTTTTATTTCATTAAGAATCTTCTGATTCTTGTCCGCCCAAAAAGCGGAAGCACTTATAGATAATGATTAACGAAAAATTAACTTATGTCAATCCCATTATAATCATTATCTAAAACTGCTCAAGATCATCAGAAGCAACCTCTCTTTTATACAAAACTTTGTACTGTTTTTCAAGCAATACATACACTAACGAAAAACTAATTAGACCAACAACCACTCCACCCAAGATATCTAACGGCCAATGAACCCCTGAAAAAACCCTGGCTAAACCATTTATAAACGCCAAAAACAAAAACCAACCACCCCACTTCTTGTTAAACAAAAATAAAGCAAAGGATAAACTAAACAACAAAGCAGCGTGCCCTGAAGGAAAAGCCAGTTCATGAACCGGCGTAAACAAAGGTTCAAAACCAATCACATCAAAAGGCCTGAACTTTTCAAAAAACTCTCTTATCACATGAACAAACAAACCTCTTGATAACAAAACCGTCAAAAGTATAAACAACCCGGAAAAAGCCTTCATCTGCCAATGATCTTCTTTAAAAAGAATATAAAACAATCCTGCCGCAATCATAATATACGGCAGATACCGGGCTAAAAACACACCTAAAGCATCAACAATAAAAGATTCCCCGGCAAGATTATGTAAAAAATTAAATAAAACTAAATCCATAACAAAAAATATAATAACATACTAATCTCAAATCATAAAAGCTAATCATCTATCATACCTTTCAAGATATCAATATTCTTCTTATCCGGCCCGTTACCATCAAACCCCGGAGTTTCAATAATAAAAGGATGGTCTTTTGTCTTAGGGTGATTCAATAAAATCTCAAATACCTGTCTTCCTACCTCTCCTTCCCCTATATTCTCATGCCTGTCCCTCAAACTACCAAAGTGATCCTTGCTATCATTCAGGTGCCAAACCTCCAACTTCTCCAATCCAACCCCTTCATCTACCTCTTTCAAAAACTCACCCAAGGCTCTTTCAGTAGAAATGTCATAACCGGCCGCGTGAAGATGACAGGTATCCAAACAAATCCGGACCCTCTCATCATCCACATCATTAACAACCTTCATTAAACCATCTAGATACCGCCCTACCTTCCTATTAGCTGCATTCTCAATAATGAAATAAGAACTTCCTCCTGACTTCTCTAAAACCTCCTTTATGTTCTCAATCAAAGAATTATACCCTTCCTCCAAAAAAACCGGCTTATCTTCCTCCTTATTTTTAAAAGACCCTAAATGAATAACACTTCCCCTAACCCCCATCTTGTCAGCTACCTTCAACTCATTAATCAAATTATCCTTTGAAAGATGGCCTACCCTGCCTGTATCCGCCAAATTTATCAAATATGAAGCATGAAAATACACTGGCTCTACCCCTAACTCCTCTTTCTTCTCCTTAAACTCATTTACCTCCTTAACCGTTGGGTTCGCCTTACTCCAACTCCTAGGTGAAGCAGAAAAAATCTGGAGACAGTTACCTCCTATCTCCTTTATCCTCTCCAAACCCTTGTCATATCCCCCTGCTATTGACTTGTGAGCCCCAATCCTTCTTTTCATATACTCTCATTATATCATAAACTTGCCAAAACACTTTATATATAATATGGTAATTAAAGCTTACAAATTAAATTAATTAACCAAAAAATATGTCAGAAAACAAAATATATAAAAACCTAGATATTCAAAAAGAAGACGGGAAAGTCACCATTCAAGCGGAAATTCCCGTAGAAGAAATAAATAAATATAAAAAAGAAGTAATTGAAGAAGCTCAAAAAAACATGGAAAAGCCCGGTTTTAGAAAAGGAAATGTACCTCTAGATATGGTTGAACAAGAACTAGGTATGGAAAAAGTCATCGGCAGCGCCGCTGACAAAGCTTTAAACAAAGTCTACCCTCAAATAATTCAGGAAAAAGATCTTCAAGTAATGAGTGCTCCAAAAGTATCCATTACCAAGTTTGCTCTTGGTGAGGATCTAGGATTCAAAGCTGAAATAGCGGTAGTTCCTAACTTCAAACTCCCAAAATACAAAAAGATTGGTAAAAAAATAGCTCAAGAAAGAAAAGATAAAGAAGATATTGAGATTTCCCCTGAAGAGGTTCAACAAGTAATCAACCAAATTCTCAAAATGCATACCCGAGCCAAGAAAAAGGAAGACGATGAATCTCAAATAGTTGATAAAGATGGTAAACCAATTAAATCAGAAGAAAAACCAGGAGAAAAAGAAACTGAAAAACCAGAATTAACCGACGAGTTCGTAAAATCAATAGGTAAATTCGAAAACGTTGAAGATTTCAAAGAAAAAATAAAAGACAACCTTATAAATGAAAAACAGACAGCAGAAATAAGAAAAAACAGAGAGAAAATAGCTGATAAGCTAGTTAAAGAAACTAATCTAGAAATTCCCGAAATAGCTATCGAAGGAGAGCTTCAATCCGTAAGACAAAAACTACAGCAAGATCTCAAAAACCAAGACATGACCATGGAAGAATACATGGAAAAGATAGATTCAACGAAAGAAGAATTCTTCAAAGACCAAAAGGAACACATAGAAAAACAGCTAAAAACAAAAATAATTCTTGAAAAAATTGCAGATGAAGAAAATATTAAACCCGAAGAAGAGAAAGTAGAAGTCCAAGCTCAAATGTTAAAACAAAGATACCCCAACACAGAAGAAGAACCTCTCAAAGATTACGTCAGAATGATGATGAAAAACGAAGAAGTCTTAAAAATCCTTGAAGGTTCAGATAAAGAAAAGGATCAAAAAGAAGAGTAACTACAAGATCTAAACAAAAAAGACCCGTAAATAAATGCGGGTCTTTTTATTTTCCAAAACCTATTCAGGAATCTCCGGAGAAGGCATATCAATTTTCTTCTCCTCATTCTTTTTTCCACACCAAGAACAACTCTTCTTATGATTCAAAAATTCAATAATTGCTGATACACCTACCAACACATAAATAATCTTAGAAACCAAAGCCTCCATGCCACCAAACAACTGACCTACTTCCCAACCAAAAAGAGCGAATACAAGCCAGTTTAATCCTCCAATCACCAACAAAGCAAAAGTTACTTTATGTAAACCTTTCATAATATATCTTTTTTAAATTAAATCCCCGACCTTTCCCAATCTCCACCTATATTATACCACAGAAAAGCCTACCCCTTTAAAACATCAATTATCTTTCCATTTATAATAAACTCATCTTCAGGAGTAAGATATATAGGCTTATGCTTTTTATTTGACGAATCAGGGAAAAGCCCAAACCTATTCTTATCAATCCATTTAAATAATTTAACAGTAGCTAATCCATCTACCACAACTAATACCTTATCTCCATTCTTGTAATCCTTATCATTGGGATCAACAACTACATAATCTCCAGATTTTATCTTTTTCCCTTTAATCTTAGCCTTGTTCATAGAATCACCTTCTACCTGAATTGCAAAAGCTCCCTCACTTCCCTTTAATATTCTTTTTGAAATCTTCAAAAAGCCTTCTAGATTTTCATCTGCAAAAGCTGTGGGGACTCCTGCATTAGCTACTCCTAAAATAGGTACATCAACCAAAGCATCATTAGAAATTCCGCTTGTAAGTTTTATCCCTCTATTCTTAGAAGAATCTCTCTCAATAAAACCTTTATCCTCCAATCTTTTTAAATAGTAAGATACAGTCCCCACACTCTTTATACTCATTCCTTCTTCGTTGAGTTCATCCTTCAAACCTCTGACCGTCGGCATCCGACCATTCTCCTTAAAATAACTATTTATCACCTGTAAAACCTTTTTTTCTTTTTTAGTTAAAAAATTCATATTTTTATTTTTATTAACTTACTCCAATTATACCGCACTATTAAAAAATGTTCAACAATTGCTGAACACAACCATATTTTTAAACCGCTCCGAAGGGCGGTTTATTTATTCTAATTTAAGAAACTAGCTACCTTTTTCTGCATCTTCTTCATTCCTTCATTTACACACGCCCGCACCACCTCAAGATCCGCCTCTCCTTCTGCTTCTATCTTCTCTACCTCCATCTGACCATTCACCACTACCGACACTCCTCCCTTCTCAACAGTAACCGATTCTTTACTCATCTGATCTCTTAAATTTTTTAATTCTTTTAATTTTTTAAGTTTATCAAACATGTTAAAACTAACTTTAACATCTTATATTATAAAAGTAAAAGCTCGGAGCCAAAGCTCCGAGCCAAAATATTAATTACATACAGGACATTTTTTATGAGAATGAAGAACAGCTCCACAATGAGAGCATTCGTATCTTCCATCATAAAGGTGGTACAAACCAAATTCATCAGGAATCAACCCGTAAAATTCTGCGTATTTCTGAACGAAAGGTATTTTCAAAAGTCCTTCGTCTAAAAGACAAACATAGAGATATGCTTTAGCTGCTTCAAAAAAATCTTCAACATATCCATTATGCTTATTCCTTAAAAAATCCTTATGAGCTCGATAAGTTTTATGAAAAAAATCTTTCTGATGATCAGAAAGAAACTCCAGCTCATCCACAGGACCCTCTGCCCTTTCGGGGAACCCTTCTACAATAATTTTTTCAATCACTACCGAATTTTCAACCATAATCTTCCTCCTCTTTTAAGTTATTTTTTAATAAAAGTTTCTATATAAAATTATGCCAAAACAGAATTAACAGGTCAAATGAAACAACCCTATTACTTTAACCTCTTCTTTATAAAGACTGTTAAACTTATCCACCATCAAATCTGTCTTACCACTTAAAAAATCAACCGAGCTTTCTTCTAGCCTTTCCCTAACCTCAGAAGATATACGAACCCTCTCTGAAGTTCCTGCCCCAATTAATATATAATCAGGTTTCTTGTTAAAAGCTCCTTTTACGTCTTCCCAGCTTACAAAATGCCCCTCCTCCCTCCACCAATCTTTTACATCTCCATCCCAATCTAACTCAATATCATTTTGAAATTTTTCTCCTTTTATTATTATCTCCCCAAATTTATAACTATCTATCATAAAGCTTTAATTACTTAATTTATCCAAAAAGTCCTCTGTTTCTTTAGAAGAAACCGCTAAATACTTATCCAGACTAACCGCCTCATCTCTTACCTCCAAAGCCACCCCATTCAAACCCTTTAAATCAAGCCCTCCTAAACTCTTTACTCTGGATAAGGCTACATATCCCATCCCCTTCTCAAACGCCTTGCTCAGATCAATCTCCGCCACGTCCAAGGTCATCCCCTGACTCTTATGAACCGTCACCGCCCAGGCTAACCTCAACGGAATCTGAATAATACTGGCCTTAACCTCTCCTTCTTCTTCAAAATGCCAACTTGCCGGCTCCACTAATATTTCCTCCCCTTCCAACGTTTCAACCACAGGATATCCTGTGCCTTTATCAAAACTAACCACCTTCCCTACCGTTCCGTTAACATACCCTTTATCAAAATTATTCTTCAAAAACATAACCTCCGCCCCTTTCTTTAAAATTAAATTCTCCGGCGCTAAACAACCTCTTTTCAAAATCTCAACCAACACCTCCTTACCTTTACTACTCATTCTGAAATTAACCTCCTTCTCATCTATTTTATCCAACTCTCTTTTGTTAATAACGTCTACATCCCTGTTATGAGTATATAATCTTGTCGGCTTAATTTTAAAACCCCCGTTACCCTCCAAAAGATCTTTCCTTAAATCATTATCCACTTCCTGTCTCCTTATTCTCCCCAAAATATCTGCTAGCCTTCCTTCAGTATGCCGATGTTGTTCTTCGAGATAACAAATCTTGGTATCCATCTCCCTCCAAACATATGATTCCGTAATGAACTTAATCTCTCTTCCCTCCCCACTTGCTACCGGAGGAAGTTGAAAAAAGTCCCCCGAGAAAACAACCTGCAATCCCCCAAAAGGTCTCACATCTCCTCTCAACTCTCTACATATCCTATCCACAATATCAATTTGATACGCATGAATCATCGAAACTTCATCAATTATCAAAACCTCAACATTAGAGACCCTTTCCCTAACATGAGGTTTAGAAACTAAATTATCTAAATCATCTTGATTCAATGTTTCTCGAATCCCCAACCCTGACCAAGAATGAATAGTCTGTCCATTCATGTGAGTAGCTGCAATACCTGTCGAAGCCGTCACAGCTACCGGCACATTATTCTCTTTCAAATATTCTATATATTTATTCAACACATAAGTTTTTCCACTCCCCGGCGGACCGGTTAAAAAAACATTCTCACCCGTCTTCAATATTTTTAATGCTTGTTCTTGAGTCATGCCGACATTATACCATTCTCTAAACACCATTTGACAAACAATAAAAACAAAACAATACTTAGACTGGTATTTTAACAAAAAAGGAGTGCAAAAATGATTGATATCAATGACTTACAAATCGAAAAGATATTAAAAAAAATCGACCCGGAGAAAGTAAAACCACCCATCCAAGAACCCGCCGAAAACGAAAAGGTTTTAGGAAAACTAGACGAAAGAGGAATTAAACTCTTTGGAGCCTGGATAAAGATGAAACAGAAAAACGACAAAGAAACAAATGAAATATACCTAAGAATCTACAACCGGGAAAGAAAAGACTTCACTAACAAAGAACAGGCTCAGATACTAATCCGAAAACAAACTACAGAAATAATGAAACAATTATTCTGGATTCATGTTCAAGAAATAACTGACTATCCCTCTAAAAAAATGGCCTTGAGAAAAGATTTCCAAATAGTACTCTTACCCCGCTATTAAAATAGCAAAAAGACCTTGTCTAAAAGACAAGGTCTTATTTTTTTAAAATTTAAAACGGACAGCTTATTTGCTGACCGGAAATCTCTGCTTCCTCCACCTTCTTCCGAAACTCTTTACGAAATTCTTTGACAGCCTCTTCTTCATCCATTCCCCAGCCAAGGCACGAAAATAACAAGCTACCATTCAAACCTTTAGAACGGCAAGCCATAGCCTTCAAAATAGCTTGGTCATCTTCTCCACGATAATCAACACATTTGACTACACCATTCTTCTTGAAAAAAATAGCGCCTAGGAAATGATCGGCCCAATGTTCGATCTTCTGGTGACGATTACTCATAACTAACCTCCTTATTTAGTTTTAAATTCAAACTACATTTTATATTAATCCATCACCCTTATTCTGTCAAACAATAAAAGGTTATCAACGTCAACTCAACAACGTTTCTTCAAACTCCTTTACCCCCTTCAAGCTATTTTTATACTCTCCAACATCTGGAAAATCCAAATTCACTATCATTTTATAAACCTTGGCTATCAACTCTTTAACTCTTTCCACATCTTCCTTCTCTATTCTCAAGGAAAGATTTATCACTTCATCATCTACAGGTTCTAAAAACTCTAACTCCCCCTGTTTTACAACATAATCCTCAAAATCTCTTGAATTTTCTAATAATATTTTATAAAAAATCAGTTGATTTTTATATCTCCAAAGTTTGATTTTTTCATACCTCCCTTTCCCTTTCCAATTATCTACTGCTGAACCAGTCTTAAAATCAATTACAAGCGCCTCCTTATCATCCAAGACTATCTTATCCACCTTACCTGATAAAGGCACCCCATCTAAAACCACTCCTTGATCCCAGAAATTAAACTCAGAAAAATGATCTTTTTTAAACTCATCCTTTCTTTTTTTATAAAAAACAGATAAAGCATCCTTCCCTCGATTTAAATAGTTATCAAAATTATTCTCATCCAACCTCTCCATGCTCAAAAAATCCTCAAACCATCCTAAAACTTTTGAAGAAGGCGGCAACTCTCCTTTATTTTTCAAAAAGGTGTAAACCTTATGAACTGTCCTATGCATCGAAGTTCCGTAAGACAAAGAAGGTGTTTTTGGCTGAGGAAACCTCAACAAATTTTCTTTAAAAAACTTTTTAGGACCCCCATCTGCTACATTCAAAAACTTATTTAAATGAGTCGCATTTAATTTATAATCCTTTAATATATTTTCTAACCAAGCCTCTTCCCCACCACTTAAAGAAGACAAATCAAAGTTATCCCAAGAAGATAAAATTTCCTTCTCTTTATCTACCTCCGACACCTCAAAAACCTCTTTTGATAACTCAGCCTCTTCTTTTTCCTCTAAACCTTCTAGAAACTCAAGTCGGGAAACTTTATCTCCAGAATCATCAAACTCATAAGAGGTGAGGTATAAATTATTAGCCGCTCTTGTTAAAGCCACATAAAACAACCTAAGCTGGTCATCTCTGTTATCCCCGGCTGGTTTAATAGGCAAGTTTTTAGGAAAAGGAAGCTTAGAACCCCATCCCTTTCTTGCCCATATCTTATCCTGACAACTAATAACAAAAACTGTATCAAACTCCATCCCTTTCGCCTTATGAACACTCAACAACCTAACTGCATCATGTGAGTTCACAAAAACACTATTATCCGTTAAAGATTTATTGTTATCTTTATGAATCTCAACAAAATTAATCAAATCACTTAAATCTATCTCCTCCCCTTTCTTATACTCTCTCAAAGAATGGATAAATGTTCTCAACCCTGAAAGAAAAATAATATATTTTGTTGGGTTTTCTTCAAAATTTTCATTTGAAAAGTAATACTCTTTAAACGGACTTATAAATGAGCCTTTAGATCTCTCTTCATTCCCAATCATCTTATCCAAAACCTTCTCCAAAGGTTGATGTTTCGCATACACAGATAAATCAACCAAGAAATCAGCTACCTTACGAACTTCAGAATTATCACTCTCTTTCATACATGAAATCCAGTCTCTTCTTGAGTTATATGCTTCTCTAGAAATTTTCCAAACTGATTCTTTCTCTATCCCCCAAAAAGGATAACTCAAAATCTCAGGTAACAAATAATCAGCATCTTCTTTGTCAGAATCAATTAAAGAATCAACAAACCTTGCAATCTTTATTAACTGTTTAATGTGTGAATCTTCTAGAACATCCCTTTGTTTTTCATAATTAATAGGGATATCTAACTGATTTAAATGAGAAACCACCTCTTTCAAATACTTATGATTTCTCGAGATGACCGCAATCTCCTCCGGAGATTTTCCTTCTGAAATTAATTTATTTATTTCTTCCGCTATCCAATGATATTCATGTAACCGCGTAGAAAAATGCTTAGCTACCACCTCTCCTCCTTTATCCTTCTTTGCTTCCAACTCCTTATTTATATCCTTCACAACATTTTCCAATCTTTCATCTCCTTGTAAAATTATTCCCCGGGCAACATTTAAAATCCCTTGGTGAGATCTATAATTCTTAGTTAAGGTAACTATTTCAGGATCCCTATATCTATCTTTAAACTTAAAAATATTAGATATCTTAGCACCCTGAAACTTAAAAATCGCCTGATCATCATCCCCCACTACCATTATATTCGGTCGCCTCTCATTAACTTCTGCTCCCGTTAAAAGATAGATCAACCGCATCTGAGCATCATTTGTGTCTTGAAACTCATCTACCATAATGTACAAAAACTGTTCTTGTAACTCATAACGAAGTTCATCGTCCTCTTCCATAGCCTGAATAACATCAAGAATCATATCATCAAAATCATAATATCCTTTCCCATGCATCTTTTCCTGATACTCTCTATAAACTCCCGCAAGGGCTTTCATCTTTTCTAAATACTTTTCAGCTTTCAAAAACCTCTTGCTCTCTTTATTTTTATACGTATTATCTTTTTTCCATTCCGATAAATAACTTGTTTTATCCTCCTCTACTGATCTCCCTAAAGCTCTACCTAAAGAATCCCCTAAAGCCTCGTCTAAAGAAATCATGTGATCAACCGGAAAATCACGCGCCTCCAAATCTTCAATTTTCTTTACCAACTCTGCGACATCATCAAAAATCTTCTTACTCACCCGGTTACTAAATACCTCGTTTACCAACGGATTCAATTTCTCAATGATCTCCTGATTATGATCTAAAATATCAAAAAACTCATCCGGGGTAATACCCGCTTTTTTTAAATACTGAATACCTCTAATCACCGGCTTAGAAAATATATATCCCTGATCAGAATGAGTTGCTTTCAACGGATTGTTATACTCAAGCCCATCAAAAATCTCATCAATCAAACTCATCTGAGTTAAGTCATCAATAGAACTGAAAACAGCCCCCTTATGAAAAACCTCGGGGTGACGGTTCTTAATACTCTCCCCAAAACTATGAAAAGTATGAACAGCTACCTTGTACGCATCCTCCCCTATCATCGACTTCAACCGCTCTCTCATGTTAACCGCTGCTGAATCAGTAAACGTTAAACACAAAATATTTCTCGGAAAGACATCCGTCTCTTTCAAAATATTAACCGCCCTCAAGCTCAAAATCTCTGTCTTCCCTGATCCTGGACCAGCCACTACTAAAACAGGGCCCTCAATAGAGTTAACTGCTTTTTTCTGCTCTTTATTAAGCTTTTTAAATCTTTTTTCAAAATCTTCCATACAATACCAGTATATATCATCGGTTAATAATATAAAGAATCATCCAAAACCCACTATTGACTTTTACATATATAAATATAATCTAAAAGTAGAACCTTAAACCCAAACAAGAAAGGAGGTTGTTATGTATTCTAATGACCTCAAAACTAGAGCTGATAAAGAACGCCTAACAAGAAGATTCCAAGACAAAATAGATAAAATCAACAGAGTGGGGAAAATAAAACAGATCCGGATCAACAAAAAAGAATTCTACACGGGCCTTGTTATCAAAACAGAACCAAAAGAAAAATACACTTATCTTCATATTATAAACGGCAACCAAAAAATTGGACCTCAGATAATCAAAATACCCAAAGAAATATATGAAGACTCTCAAAAAACAAAAATCCACACCAGAAATCTGATCGAACCTGGGTTTGATAAAAATGACCAGTTTGTCCCTTTAGATAAAAACGGGGAAATAACTACTGACCCCAAAAAAGTAACCTCTTTCCAAAAAAGACCCTTGGAATCAATATTTTAAAAATCTTAAGCTCTAGTTTTATCAAAAAGCCTGGAGAACTTTCTCCAGGCTCCTTTTTATAACCTATCAACCTCAATCTCTACAATTCCTGCTGCTCCAGGAGCTACTTCATACTTTGAAAACAAAAACACAAATTCTAAATCAGTCACATAAAAATCATCTAGATTATCAAGGCTTATCTCATCTGAAACTCCCGGAAAAACATCAGAAGCCTCTTCCCTTTTCTCTAAACTCAACCTTACTTCCCCCAACAAACCACCAACTTCTTCTTCGGATAAAATATCAGATAATAAAACCTGTTTATTCGATCTCTTATCAAAAACAAAACTTTTTACCACCTGATTAACATTAGCCCCACCCGTATACTCTGACATATAAAGAACATAAGAAATAAAGTTCCCCGATCTATAAACATCACCTCCTAAATTAAGAGTATACTTATAAGAAAAACCGTCCTCTCTCATTCTCCTCACCTCCTCTACCGCTCTCTCTTTAAAATCATCCACTTTCTTATCTATATAACTTTTTACTTCCTCAATACCAACTCCATGACCCTCAGGATACTCCACCTCTACCTTATATTCTTCTGTTTCATTTATCTCTTCTACAAACTCAACCATCCCTCCCTTATTCCCCATCAACAAAAAATAAAATCCCGTGCCTAAAATCACGATTAAAACAACTATCAAAAAAATTACATACCTTTTCTTCATCACCCACATTATACCACCAGCTCCTCACGTTTAACACTTTTTCTTCCCATGATATAATAGACCCAGTCGAAAAAATATAAACTTAAAAAATAAACATGAAAGGATACGTAGATAATATAGAAGACATAACAGAAGATAATCAAAACTTTCGTAAAGTTTTGTACACCGCTAAAAACAGTCAGCTGGTTGTAATGAGCCTCAACCCTGGTGAAGATATTGGCTCTGAAGTTCACGAAGAACTTGATCAGTTCATAAGAATTGAGGAAGGAGAAGGAAAAGCAGTCCTCAATGGAGAAGAACATAAAATAGAAGAAGGTTCAGCAGTAGTAATCCCCGGAGGCACCGAGCATAACATAATTAATACCTCTGATGAAAAAATGAAGCTATACACCGTTTACTCTCCTCCAGAACACCGAGACGGCGTCCTCCACAAAACAAAAGAAGAAGCAGAGACAGACGATGAACATTTTGACGGAAACACAACTGAGTAACTACTAAAAAATAAAAAACCCGCTCTTTAAAAAGAACGGGTTTTTTTATTTATCAAAAGGTAGTTCTTGAGATTCCCAATTTTCAATAATTATCTTGTTACCTTCCTTCTTAACCACAACCTCCTGGTTGCTATCCCAACCAAAATCACGAA
>CAZBVS010000005.1:0-35536 GCA_964495575.1 uncultured Candidatus Saccharibacteria bacterium | reverse complement strand
ACCCTTTACTTTCCATAATTAACTTTTATATCTTATTTTGTTAAACCCGACCTTTAGAAGTAAAATTTAAAAAATTATTTCATTACTTTAATTATTATAACACAAATTAGACCATATTTATTAAACTTATCCACAAAACTCTCTTTCTCACGTCAAATCTAATCTAATACAACACAATTACTTAATCATCGTTTTCTTTTTCATGCTTAGACACTACTCTATGATACTTACAATACTCACAATCTGGAGCTGGGTCAGGTATTTCATCAGATTCCAAAACTTCCTTAATATCTAAAAGCACATTATCTACCCAACAACTATTACCTTCATGAGGGACTAATGTAATATCAAACTCTAACTGACCATCAAATTTATCCACATCAGTTCGGCCATTGCAATATACAAAATAACCCATATCTGACACCTTTAAACCATTTTTTCGTAATAACCACTGATAAACCTCTATCTGCTTCTTGTACGAATCCTGCCAACCCTTGTTCAACTCTGTTATCTCTTCATTCTTAGAAGTTGCTTTATAATCCACTACTATATATTCATCTTTAGAATTAATCCACAAATCATCTATAGCCCCAGAAACTGTAAACCCGGTAGGTTCATGGTCATAACGAACCCCTTTAAAATTATCCCTCCACTCATCAAGCTTTTCATGAACAACTGGCCGAGCATCAACCCCATACTCTTCAATTAATTTATGAGTTTCTCCTTTTTCTCTTAAAATATCAAACTCTTTTTTCAAAAGCTCATCCACTGCTCTGTTTAAATTAAAAGGATACCCTGGTGGTCTTTTAGTCCCCAGTTTATTATCAATATAAAAACATCTTGGACATTCTAAAAACAGATCAATCTTACTCCGACTCAAAGCCCAGTTCTCTCCTCCATAATTCCAAGATTTACTTCTTCGTGGATTATAACGTGACATACCTTTAGTATAAAATATATACCCTTAAATTCATAATAAAGCTGAAATAACTAAAGGTTTAAGATATAATAAAAATACCAAATAAACTCTTTCACATGAAAAAATATTTACAGATCATACTTCTTTTCATAATCTCCTTTACTCTACTCTGGCTCCTCCAATACTCTCTTGCAGGAGCAGACACAAATATTGACGCTACAGACCACTGGGCCTGGAGCGATACTGCTGGGTGGTGGGACTTCTACTCCACAAACACAGTAGATGTTCAAGCTCCAGAACTTCATGGGTACGCCAGTTCATCAATAGGAGAAATGGCTCTTAACTGCGACTCCACCCCTAAAGGAAATGTTTGTGGAACCTCAGACTTCGCGGTAACAAACAGCCAGGCTGATGGACAACTATCCGGCTGTGCCTGGAATGACACAATAGGGTGGATAAGCTTCAACTGTGCCGACTATGACTGCCAAGGAGGGGACATCTGTGCCGAATCAGAATATAAAGTAACCATCGATGCTAACGGAAACTTCCAAGGATATGCCTGGAATGATGTAGAAGGGTGGATAAGCTTCAACTGTGCTAATAACTCAAGCTGTGATCAAACAGATTACAAAGTAAACACAAGCTGGTCTGCCGGAAGATTAAATTCCTTCCTTGAATCTTCAATAATAGATACTGGAGGAGAAAACACTCTCCAAAGCATAGTCTGGCAGGGAAGCCAACCATCCGGCACTAAAGTAGAGTTCCGAATCGCCGCCGCCACAAGTACTACCGGACCTTGGGAATATCAAGGCCCAAGTGATGAAACCTGGTTTGGAGCTTCCTGTGAGTCCTCCCCTAACGGAGGAGCAACAGATACTCCAGCTGGACCAAATACCCCAATCTGTGTTGATAAATCAATAACTAATAACAAAAGATACGTAAGATATAAAGTAAGACTTCAGAGCAATCTTCTCCAAGATCAAACCCCTACCATAACAAATATAATTCTAAACTGGTCTAAATAATAAAAACATGAAAATAAAAGACACCCTACAAGACAAAAAAATAAAAATAGAAAAAAATAAAGAAAACCATATGTTTGTCTGTGGCCCTACCGTATATGACTACTCTCATATAGGCCATGCTCGAACATACCTTGTCTTTGATCTTTTTGTTAAATACTTAAAAAGCCAAGGCTTCAAAATAAAATACGTTCAAAACATTACCAACATTGACGATAAAATAATTGAAAGAGGGAAAGAACAAAGCAAGAACCCTCTCAAGATAGCTAATAAATTTGAAAAGAAATACTATCAAGATATGAAAAACCTTGGAATAGATACTGTTGATCATTATGTAAAAGCAACCGATGTCATTCCTGAAATAGTTTCTCAAGTAAAAAAACTAATTAAAAAAGACTTTGCTTATCAAACAAAAACCGGAATATATTTCAAGGTTAGAAAATTCAAAGACTACGGGAAACTTTCCAATCAAGATATAGACGCTTTGAAATCAGGTAACAGGATAGAAACAAAAGAAGACAAAAAGGACCCCCTGGACTTCGCCCTATGGAAACTCAACCAGCCCAAAAAAGAAATAAAAGAAAAGAAAGAACAACCAATATTCATAAATAATGAACCGGCTTGGAAATCACCCTGGGGTTGGGGTCGCCCCGGATGGCATATTGAAGACACCGCAATCAGCGAAAAATTCTTTGGGCCTCAATATGAAATACACGGCGGAGCCGAAGATCTTAAATTTCCCCATCACGAATCAGAAATAGCTCAACAAGAAGCTGCTTCTGGTAAAAAACCATTTGTAAAAATCTGGATGCACACTGGCTTTTTAACCGTAGACAGCAAAAAAATGGGAAAAAGTCTTCATAACTTCATCACAATCCGAGACTTTCTCAAAAATCACTCCCCCGAAACATTAAGATTTATGGTTATGTCCCACCACTACCGCTCCCGCTTTGACTACACAGAAGAAGCAGCAAATAAAGCAAAAGAAAGTTTAGAAAGTATCAAAAAATTTATTCACAAAACTCAGTTCACAGCCAAAAATACCAACAATCAAAATAATAAAAACATAAAAGAGGAAATCCAAAAAACAAAAGATGACTTTCATCAATCAATTCAAAACGACTTCAACACCCCCCAAGCCTTAGGTATTCTATTCAAGTTAATTAAAAAATACCAAAACAAGGTTTGGAACCTAAGTTCTAAAGACGCAAAAAACTTAGGCCAGTTCATAATCAATACAATGGAAATTTTCGGCTTCTCCATAAAAGAACACCAAACTCCAAAAGAAATCAAAAAACTAATCAAAGAAAGAAACAAGTTAAGAAATAATAAACAGTTTATCAAGTCTGACAAGTTGCGTGAAAAAATACAAGCGTTAGGATATGAAATAGAAGACACCCCTTTGGGATCTTTCACTCATAAAATAAAAGAAAACAACAATGGCTAAAAAGAATCCAAAAGTTCCCCCTCAGGACCTAGAATCCGAAAGTTCAGTCATCGGAGCTTTAATGCTAGACAAAGACGCTATCCTAAAAATAGCGGACATGCTCCAGCCTGAGGATTTTTATCACCCAAAACACAAAAAAATATACGAGGCAATAATCGATCTCTTTGAAAACGGCGACCCCATAGACATCCTCACCGTCACAAACAAACTTAAAGAAAAAAACCAAATAAAAGAAATTGGCGGCAGTGACTACCTCACTGAATTAATGGATAAAGTACCAACCTCAGCCCACGTAGACCACTACGCAAAAATAGTCAAAGAAAACAAAGTAAGAAGAGACTTGGTAAGAGCTTCCTCAAAAATAAACGAGGAAGCTTTTGAACATTCTGATTTTGAAGAATTGTTAGATAAAGTAGAACAAAGAATTTTTGGAATATCCCAAAAATCTCGAACTCAAAAATTCACCCACATAAAGGATGAACTCCCTATCGCCTATGAAAGACTTGAAAAACTCCACCAAGGTGAACAAGACGGAAAACTTAGAGGAGTAACCACCGGTTTTGAAAAACTCGATGATATCCTTTCCGGATTTCAAAAATCAGACCTTGTTCTTCTCGGGGCTCGACCTTCGGTAGGTAAAACATCACTTGCCTTAGATGTAGCCCGAAGATCCGCTCTAGAAGGAAACAAGGTTGGCGTTTTTTCATTAGAAATGTCTGCCGAACAAATCGTGGACAGAATAATATCTGCTCAATCTCATGTTCCCCTTTGGCGTCTCAGAACAGGTAGAATACACGACGAAACAGAGTTTGCTATGATCCAACAATCTCTCAACACTCTTTCAGATGCTCCTTTCTTTGTAGAGGACACCCCTTCCCCTAACATCCTTCATATCCGGTCAATGGCTAGAAAACTCCAAATGGAACACGGTCTAGATCTTTTAATAGTAGACTACCTCCAGCTAATAGTCCCAAGAACTTCTTCTAACAGTATGGTTCAACAAGCCACCGAAATATCACGTAGCCTTAAGTCATTAGCCCGAGAACTCGATATCCCTGTTCTAGCTCTATCTCAGCTTTCACGAGGAGTGGAACAAAGAGAGGTAAAAATTCCTCGCCTATCCGACTTAAGAGAGTCTGGTTCCTTAGAGCAGGACGCAGATATTGTAATGTTTATCTACAGAAAAGATAGGGATAAATTTGATGTAGACGAAGAAGAAAAAAATATCACCGAGATTATAATCGCAAAACACAGAAACGGCCCCCTTGGATCAGTAACTCTAAGATTTGACCCTCAAAAAGTAAGCTTCCAATCTATAGACACCCAACACGACGAAGAATAACCTCTCTACCCTTAATTTATGCTGCCCAAAAAGATACAAAACTTTATAGAAGCATTTTCAAAAATACCAACAATAGGACCCAGAATGGCCCGTCGCCTTGCCTTTCATCTCTTAAACCTTGATGAACAAACTTTCAAAAAAGTTAAAAAATCCCTAAATGACTTAGAGAAGGTAGATAAATGTCCCCGATGTTTTTTCATAAAAGATAGCTCAAAAAAACTCTGTCAAATATGCTCTAATAAAAAAAGAAATACTCAACGAGTAGCAATAGTAGAAAAAGAAACGGAGGTAATATCTTTAGAAAAATCAGGCGCCTTCAAGGGAATCTATCTTGTCATCGGAGAATCCAACTCTAAAGGAACCCTTACCCCCACCCAAAAACTCCGGCTTAAACACCTCAAAAAAATAGTAAAGAAATCAAATAAAAAACTAGACGAGATAATAATTGCCGTAAATCTAAACACTAAAGGAGATATCCTCACTCAAAAAATAAAAAAGGGGCTTCAAGGAATTACAAAAAAAATCACCAGATTAGGCAGAGGAATACCTACTGGTGGTGAAATAGAATTCGCAGACAAAGAAACACTAAATAACGCTCTAAAATCAAGAAATTAAAAAATACCGTGATAGACGGTATTTTTTAACTTATACTCTGAATTTCAATCTTTGTGTAAGGTTGCCTATGGCCAACCTTTCTTCGATGACGATTCTTAGGCTTGTACCTAAAAATAGTTACCTTCTCTCCTTTTCCATGTTCAACAACTTTAGCATTAACCTTGGAACCCTCAATTACTGGTGTTCCAATCTCGAAATCTCCATCATCTGATTTCATTAAAACCTGATCAAAAATAATCTCATCTCCTTCTTCTTTATCAACCTTTTCTATATTCAATGTATCTCCCTCCTTCACTTTATATTGTTTTCCGCCTGTTTTTATAATCGCAAAATCCATAATTTTTTATTTATATGACTTTCTTTATATTATACACATAAATGTATTTAGTCAATCCCTTAAAATCTTAAAATATTAAACCGGACTTAAGGCTTTCCAAAAGTCCGGTTTAATGTCTAAAGCAATTAAATTATTCCTCGTGGTGCTCTCTTAGTCGAGAAATCAAATACTTAGCATAATCTCGGCCTCCCAATCCAAAAGCAAGACCTCCAGCTAAAGCAATCATTGCAATAACTCCAGCAACTAACGTATTAACGATATCTTTCGCAATCCCTAACTGAGAAATTGCTGCCAAGAAACCAAAAACGGTAATTGCCCACCATGTCAAAGATCCAAGGAACTTATAACCTTTAAGTTTTGCACTCTTTACAGAGGATTTGACTATATCCTTTAAGAAGTTAGCCAAAACAATTGCTGCCAACATAATAAGAACCCCAACAATAACGTTAGGAATGTAAAGCAACACCTCTCTCAAGAACTCTGACAAAGTAGCAAAACCAAGAATATCAGAAGCAGCTAGAATAAATACTATTACTATAAACCAGTAAACTATCTTGCCGAAAAACTTGCCACTATTAATTCTCATTCCACCTCTTTCAAAGAATTTCTCAATACCTAGACTTCTCAAGAATGAATCTAACTTTATCATCTCAATCACTTTTCGAATAAAAGCAGCTAAACCAGAAGCTACTATCAAACCAACCAGCAAAACAGCCAAAGCTCCCACAACACTTCCTAGAACCTCAACAAACCCCATCCAGAGATTTTGTAAAGAATTAACAACAACTGTAACCCAATCTTGTACTGCCATAATTAATTTAAATTAAAACAATCTTAATAAATTTAAACCTCGACCTTTTACAAAACACGCATTATAATTACTATTAATAATCCTTAATAGTAATTATATTATAACACATGAAAAAATTAAAAAGTAATTTAATCCTATCTACAATAGCAATCACACTATTTTTCGGATTAGGCTCTGGATTTAACCTTTTCGAAAAATTTGTCTGGTATGATGAACTCCTCCACTTCTTGGGAGGAATTTGGGTTGGTCTAACATTTATCTGGATTATTAATCAAAAATATGCTCCAGAAAAAATAAAATCCACCTTTGATAAAAAGCCAGTAAAATTAATTCTATTATTTGTTTTAATAATCAGTATACTCTGGGAAAGCTTTGAGTTTGGGCTTACTCAATATTTATTTAAAGCATTTCAATATAAAAGCGGCCTTCAACCAAGCTTATTGGATACTTTTTCTGATGTGCTCATGAACTTTCTTGGTTCAATTACCGCTTTTATATTATTTAAAAAAACAAGCTCTAAAAACTAAGCTTCTGCTATCTTATCTTCCTTTTCTAGCAACTTCTTCTTTATCTTTTTCAAAACCACTTCCTTATCTCCTTCATCACCTAAAGACTCTTTATATTCATTAACATAATCAGGGTGATCCTCAATCAAGTCTCTAAAAGCTTCTGAGTCTTTCTCTACCCACTTATTCATAGCTTCATGAGACTCACAGTCATAAATCTCATTCGCTAACTCAATCTGGAGAATGTTTTCTAAACCTCCTCCTTCGTATCTATTTTTATTAAATGCATTTTCAAAATTTTTCATAACCTTAAACACATCATTTAACGTGATGTTTCTTTTTTAGATCTTTAATAACGCCCTTTTCAAACTCTTCTATTTTATTTTCTCCAACCTTAGCCTTTTTTTTCAACTTCTCATCAGATAAACTAACTAATTCTTTCATCCTTCTTTTTAAATAATCTTTTTTATTTTTATCTGGATCATCTAAAACCTCCTCCATTAAGGCTTTTAAAACCCAGCCCACCTTAGGCCCTGGGTCTATGCCTGAAACCTCCATAACATCATTACCATCAACCTCTAACATATCAGTTGATATAGGATCACGCTTAACTTTATCTATCATGAATAAAAGATGCCTAAATCTATAAGGAAAAGCTTTAGGAACCCCTGAGCCAATACGGTCAGCCTTTCTTAACTTCATTAAATCATCAACATACTCTGACCCTACTCTATTTAAGAACCGTCTGACGCCTGATTCTGTAACCTCCCCCACGTTATAGTAAAACAGATGATACCTTACTAAATGAACAACATCCTTAATCACTTCTTTAGAAAACTTTAAACGTTTAAGAATCTTTTTGGTAATCTTCGCTCCTATAATCTCATGATTATAAAACGTAGCTTCTTCACCTTTTCCTTCTTTAGAATCAGGCTTCCCTACATCATGCAATAAAGCGGCTAATCTAATTTCTAATGAATAGTCATTTTCAGCGGCGTACTTCAATGATCTGACATTATGCTCCCATACTGTATATATATGATGATGAGCCTGGTCACAACCTATTCCTTCCCTTAACTCAGGGATTATATACTCCAATAATCCTAAATCCTCTAACAGCCTAACTCCTTCATCTGCATTATCTGTCATAATTATCTTTACAAACTCATCTCTAACTCTCTCTACTGCAATCTCTTTTAATGATCCCGCTCTCTTCTTTATCGAACCTCTTGTTTTTTCCTCAAGCCTAAACTCAAGCTCCGTAGCAAACCTAGCTGCTCTCAACAATCTTAAAGCATCCTCCTTAAATCTTTTGTCTGGATCTCCCACTGTTTTTATTAACTCTTTCTCTAGATCTTTTTCTCCTCCATATGGATCAATCACTTCTTCATTTTCCAAATCAAAAGCCATAGCGTTGATTGTAAAATCACGCCTTCCTAAATCATCTTCTACTTTATTCGTAAAAGAAACATCATCCGGATGTCTCCTGTCAGAATAATCGCTCTCTACTCTAAAGGTGGTAACCTCAATCAACTTTAGTCTCTCAATATCACTATCTGTTTTCACAACTACTGTCCCAAAATCATTTTCATAAACACTGTCTTCAAATATTTCCTGAATATCCTCTGGTCTTGCGTCTGTTGTCACATCCCAGTCTTTAGGTTTTCTCCCCATCAACATATCACGTACACATCCCCCAACAGGATATGCTTTATACCCCGCCTCTGATAAAGCAGAAGCTACTTTTTTAACTTCTTGTGGTATTTTATAACTCATACCTTTTTATATAATTTAGAATTGTACGCCCGGAAGGATTCGAACCCTCAACCTCCTGGTCCGAAGCCAGGCACTCTATCCAGTTGAGCTACGGGCGCTTCCTTTTATACTTTACTACTTAAATAAACAATAAATCAAGTTTACTCCCCTTAAAAATACTTTATTAATACTATATACTTATAAAAAATGAGTAGGATAAACACTCAAAAATTTGGAATAGCCTTTGGTATTGCTTGGTCCTTATTCTTGATTATCATAACTATTCTGAACTATTTCTTAAATATCGGCCTTCCTCTTGTAAAACTAATTGCTTCTCTTTATAAAGGATACGAAGCCTCTTTACCAGGGGTATTAATAGGAACATTATGGGCTTTCGTTAGTGGATATCTCTGGGGATTAATCATAGCCTATACTTACAATAAAGTTTAGGGCCTATAGTTTAATGGTATAACACAGCATTCGCATTGCTGAGATAGGAGTTCGATTCTCCTTAGGTCCACAAATTATTCTAAATTCTGCAGATAATCATACGCTGAAAGAGCGGCCTTAACCCCATCACCTGCCGCAATATTATTCTGTTTGTGCGGATCATCAGTAACATCACCAGCAGCAAATACCCCTTCTTCTGAAGTGGCTCCGTACTTTGAATCAATCTTTATCTGACCCCATTTATCCAAATCTACCAACCCCTCAACTATCTCCGAATTAGGAACAGACCCAATCTCAACAAATACCCCATCAATATCTAATACCTTTTCTTCTTTCTCTTTCTTATACACCAAACTATCAACCATATCTTCACCATTTATTTCCTTCGGTTCTGCATTTAATATCACTTCAACTTTATCATCATCCGTTATTTTTTTCTGACTCTTTTCATCTGCGTTTAGCTCATTAGTTTTTTCTAACAAATAAATCTTACTTGCGTAAGGTAAAAGATCAATAACTGCCTCTACACCAGCGTTACCTCCTCCAACTACAACAACTTTTTTATCATCAAACAAAGGAGCATCACAAGTACTACAGTACACCACCCCCTTACCCTCAAACTCATCCTCGCCTGGAATACCTAGCCTTCTCCTTCTTCCTCCGGTAGCTACAATTACTGATTTAGCTTGATACACTTCTCCTTTCTTATCTTTCACCTCAAAACCAAAATCCTTTCTTACAACATCTACCACCTTATCCCCTTCCTGAATATCAATGTCATAAGATTTGATATGATTTTCAAACTTTTCTGCTAACTCAACCCCGCTTATATGCTTCTCTCCTATCCAGTTCTGAATATCACCAGAAACAATTGACTGCCCCCCAAACTCATCCGCTATCATCAAAACATCTAAGCTTTTTCTTGCTGAATATACTCCTGCAGCTACCCCTGCAGGCCCCCCACCTATGATAATTAGATCATGCATAATTTGTTATAACTTAATACTTGAAACTAAAATCATTATAAACCAGCCCTTTTAATTTGCCAAAGAATAACCCCAAAGCTATAATACACAAAGTAAGGTCGGATATACTTAAAAAATCAAACAAAATCATGTCAAAGGTTATAATCTATTCAACCCCCACTTGCGCATACTGCCAAATGGTTAAAAAATTCTTCAAAAAAAACGACATTGAGTATAAAGAAAAAAATATAACCGAAGATAAGGAAGCTGCTAAAGAAATGATGGAAAAATCAGGTCAGATGGGAGTTCCTGTTGTTGATATAGATGATCAAATAGTAGTTGGGTTTAATAAAGACAAGCTAAAAAAACTTTTAGAAATTTAACTTTACAAAAATCAATTTTGTAGGTTATAATCAACTCAGTTGATCCACCACAAGATCATCTTGTGTGTGACCAACTCGAAAAAGATAAAAATAAATCTTTTTCTCATTACCGCCCGTAGCTCAGTTTGGCAGAGCAGCTGACTCTTAATCAGCGGGTCCTTGGTTCGAGTCCAAGCGGGCGGACAAATCTTAATACCAGGGATTTACCCTGGTATAATTTATATATATGACTAGTATTCACTCTCCAGTTTCAGAAATTCCTTTTGCTAAAAAATTCAACAAAAAACTAAAACGGCTTGATATAGAAACCGTTAAAGATCTCCTATGGCATTTCCCTCATAGGTATGAAGACTTCTCTAATATCAAACAAATAAAAGACTTAGAACCCAACGAACACGTCACCATCCAAGGAACCATTACCGACACAAATATTAGGCGCCCCTGGAAAAAGAAATTTATCACCTTTGAAACTACAATAAGTGATGAGTCAGAATCAGTAAAAGTAGTATGGTTCAACCAACCTTATTTAAAAAAGACCCTCAAAGAGGGGAAAACAATCTTTATCTCCGGCAAACCTAAAATATACAAAAAACAACTAACCTTCTCTAACCCTATTTACGAGTTAGCAAATGATGAAAAAGAAACAACTCATACCGCAGGAATAATCCCTATTTACCACGAAACAAAAGGTTTAACATCAAGAGGGCTCAGATATCTCATAGAAAAAGCCTTAAAAGAATTTGAAGAAATTCCTGATATAATCCCCAAAGAAATAAGAGAAAAAAGCAATATTCCTGACATAAACCAAGCTCTTCATCAAATACACTTTCCTCAAAACCAAAAAGAAATAGACCAAGCAAGAAAAAGATTCTCTCTAGAAGACGCTTATCTATTACAACTCTCCAACTTTATTCAAAGATCAAAGAGATCAAAAGACAAGGCAAACAAAATAAAAATAGACCAGGAAAAAATCAAACTATACAAACAATCCCTCCCCTATCAACTAACCAATGACCAAAAAAAAGCTCTCAAAGAAATAACAAACGATCTCAATAAAGAACAGCCAATGAAACGCCTTCTTCAAGGAGACGTTGGTTCCGGCAAAACAATTGTTGCTTTCTTCTCTGCAATAATAACTGCTGATAATAACTTCCAAACAGCTATTATGGCCCCAACAGAGATCTTAGCCCAACAACATTACCAAACATTTAAAGAATTCTTCCCAGACTTTGATAAAGGAGTAGCTCTACTAACAAACAAAGAATCAAAAATGTTCTTCGGCGAAGGGCTAGAAAATGAAACCTCTAAAAAAGACTTAAGAGGGAAAATAAAAGAAAACAGCGTCAAAATAGCCATCGGCACACACTCTTTAATTCAAAAAAAGATTTATTTCAAAAAGCTTGCTTTAGCAATAATAGATGAACAACACCGATTTGGAGTAAAACAAAGAGCCAAGCTTACAAAAAACAAAGATATAAAACCCCACCTCCTATCAATGACTGCTACTCCAATACCAAGAACTCTCGCTATTACTATCTTTGGGAACCTTGATATCTCCTCCATAAAAGAGCTTCCCGGAAACAGAAAACCCGTCACTACCAAAATTGTTTCCCCTAAAAAAAGAAATAAAGCTTATCAATTTATAAAACAAGAAATAAAAGAAGGACGCCAAGCTTTTGTAATCTGCCCTAAAATAGAATCTTCAGAAAATAATAAAGAAATCACCGACAAACGAGCTAAATCCTGGGAAAACGTAAAAGCCGTAAAGGAAGAATACAAAAAACTTTCAAAAAAAATATTCCCTAACCTCAATATAGAAACCTTGCACGGCAAACTAAAATCTTCAGAAAAACAACAAAGAATGAAAGATTTTTCTGAAGGAAAAATAGATATGCTTATCTCAACCTCAGTAGTAGAGGTTGGAATAGATGTTCCGAATGCCACTATCATGATGATTGAAGGCGCTGAAAGGTTCGGCCTTGCTCAACTATATCAATTCCAAGGCAGAGTTGGTCGTGGAAAACATAAATCATACTGCTTATTGTTCTCAAACTCCAACTCTCCAAGAACGAGAAAAAGGCTCCGTTCTATAGTCCAAGCCAAAGATGGTTTTGAACTTGCTCAGAAGGACTTGGAAATAAGAGGTCCTGGTGAATTTATAGGTAAAAACCAAGCTGGAATGCCTGACACTGCTATGGAAGCCCTTCAAGACCAGTCTCTTGTTGAAGAATCTAGAAAATTAGCAAAAGACACAATTAAAAACGACCCGGAGCTTAAAAAACATCCGGAACTTAAAAAAAGAGTAGCCTCTTTAGAATCAAAAATCCACCGAGAATAAATTACCTAATCTCGGCTCCAAAATCACCCTCCAATTTATCTATTACCTTCTCCATTTCTTTATCAACCTCTTTAGAAGAAAGAGTTTTATTATCTGATCTAAATCTTATCCTTAAAGTAATACTTTGAAGCCCATCCTCTACCCCAAAATACTCATCAACCAAATCCACATCTTCAATTAAATCAAGATTAACCTCCTGTATTTCTTTAATTATGTCTCCAATCTTTTGACTATCACTCACTAAAATAGATACATCCCGTAATACAGCTGGATACTTAGGCATAGGTTCAAATGAAATCTCTTCTTCCACTAACTCCATTAACAAGTCAGCTCGTAACTCAGCTAAGGTAAATCCTTTACTATATTTTATAATCTCCCCTAAAACCTCGTGATCAGAATGAACCTCTAATTTCAGCTCCTCATCATCTACCTCCACCATATGAAACTCCATCAAGCCAAGTTTCTCCAAAAGCTCACTTACAACACCCTTAACCTCGAACAAGGTCTCTTTACTATTTGAACCAAAAGCTATTCCGATAACATTTCTCTCCTCTGCTTTTTCAAAAACCTTCCCCATTTCAAAAATTCTAACATCATCATAGCGCTTTAAATTTTCCTCAACATTATCAAACAAAAGAGGAGTAAGGGTTTTTCTTAGCAATGACTTATCCTCTGAAATAGGGTTCTCCAACTCTACTTCTCCATAAGCGTGATCTCCAACAAATGAATAGTTATAAACCTCATCATAACCTAACGCTATCAGGATCTTTCTTACATCATCTCGAAAATCAAATATCTCATCCGACTCAGAAGGTTTAATGCTAACCTTAGGAGGCTCAGAATCTATATTATCAAATCCAAAAATACGACCTGCTTCTTCAATCAAATCTGCCTCATCCCAAATATCATCTCTGACAGGAGGAACCTCAACCTTACCATCTTCAAAATTCAACCCTAACTTATCTAATGATTGAATAATTTCTTTGTCTTCAAAATCAGTCCCCATTAACTTATTAAATCCCTTAAGATCAAAAGTTACCCGATGACTCGACTCTAACTCTGAAGCTGAATTAATTCGCCCTCCTGGTTTAAACCCTAACTTATCTTCTAATAAATCAGCTGCTCTCTCCAACCCCTCTAAGGCAAGACGTTTATGTAAATCATGAGAAAATCTTAAAGAAGCATCAGTAGAAAGATTAATATGATTAGAGGTTTTATATATTGAAATTGGGTCAAAGTTTGCCGCCTCTACTACAATACGTTCTGTGTCTTTAGTAACTTCCGCATCTTTCCCTCCTTTTATCCCTGCAATCGCTAAAGGCTTCTTTTCGTCTGCAATCACCAACACACTCGGATCAAGGTCATAATCAATCCCCTCTATTGAAGTCATTGATTCTCCTTCTTTTGCCTTTCTCACAACAATTTTCTTCCCTTCTATCTTGTCATAATCAAAGGCGTGCAACGGTTGACCAGTTTCCAACATAACGTAATTCATAACATCTACTACGTTATTTATCGGCCGCAAACCACAATCCTCCAACACCTCCTGTATCCATTTAGGTGATTCTTTAACCTCAACATTATCAAAATACATCCCTGTATACCGAGTACACAAATCTTCATTTTCTATCTCCAAACCAAATTCTTCAGCCTCCCCCTCCCACTCATCAATCTCAATCTCAGGAATCCCAGAATCATCTAATCCTAATACTGCCGCCGCTTCCCTGGCTACCCCAATATGATATGAGGCACTGGAATATCTATTAGAAGGAACCGAAACATCAAAAATATCGCCATCCATATTTTCTGTCTCAAAAGAATGCATCACAAGAGCCCCAACCAAATCCTCTTTTGAGGGAATATCAGATAAATATTTTTTTATTAATTTATAACTAAATTTCATATTTAAAACTGTTTAATAAATCTCAAATCGCTTGAATAAAACAACCTCGTATCTGGAATATTATACTTAACCATCGCCAATCTATCTATTCCAGCTCCAAAAGCAAAACCCTGAATCTCATCTGGGTTATAATGAGCAGCATCAAACACTCTCTTATTCACCATACCGGCCCCCATAACCTCAAGCCACTCTCCTCCGTTAGGATGATCATTAGGAAGTTTGATATCAACCTCAATACTTGGTTCCGTAAAAGGGAAATAACTTGGTCTAAACCTAAACTCAATATCATTTGAAAACAATTTATTGAAAAACTCTTCTATCACATACTTCAAATTAGTGAAGGTAACATCTTCTCCTACCATCAATCCTTCTAACTGATAGAAATTAATCTCATGAGAAGCATCAGTGGCTTCATATCTAAATACTCTTCCCGGAACTATAATCTGGAAAGGAGGCTTATGTTCCTCCATATACCTCACCTGAACAGGAGAGGTATGTGTTCTAAGAAGAAAACTTTTCTTAGAATCCTCCTGCTTTTCAACCCAAAAAGTATCCCACATATCTCTTGCCGGATGACCAGGAGGGATATTTAAAGCATCAAAGTTATAATACTCACTCTCTACCTCGGGACCATCAACAACTGAAAAATTCAAAGACTTAAAAATGTCCCGAGCCTCATCTTCTAATCTGGTAAGAGGATGGAGGTGTCCACCTCTTACTCTTTCTCCTGGTTTTGTTATATCAATATTTGGTGAAGAACTTTTAGAAAATTTATCAACCTTATCCTCTATCATCTTATTCAACTCTTCCTTCAGCTTATTAGCTTTAGGGCCTACCTCTCTTTTCTCTTCTAAAGTTAAATCCTTTAAAGATTCAAAAACTTTCTTAAGCTCCCCTTTTCTTCCCAAAAAATCTAACCTTACTTTCTTCAATTCTTCTAGATCATTAGCCTCCTCTATTGCCTTCTTGGCATTTTTACTTATTTTTTCTAAATCCATGTTTTTATTATAACCAAAAAAGTTTACTAAGAAAATAATTATGACTCACTTTCCGTGAGCCATAAAGTCTTATATAAGTGCCGGCGGGAGGAGTCGAACCTCCGACTTTCACTTTATGAGGGTGATGCTCTAACCACTGAGCTACGCCGGCTTCTGTAATTAGTGTACATAAGAAAAAATTTAAGTCAACAAAATTCTCAATCCACTTTTGAGCCCAATAAACTTTCAGAAAAACCCTTAATTTTATAAAAAATATCTGAACTTTTTTTAATTCTCAATCTCATGGTTCCATAATGATTACTAAAATTTTCATATTTTTTCTTATTTTTTGTTTTTATATAAACAACATTTCTAAAATTATCTAAAGAAGCTTCGAGCTTATTAGACCAAAAACTTAAAACTTCTTTCTCCCTTTTTTTATGAATATGGTTAATATAAACACAATAAACAAAGTCTTTTTCTTTCACACCAAAAATTTCCTTTGCCCAAATTTTAATAAATTTAATTATCTTATAATTAGAGTTTGAAAAACCAAACTTTCTATTTGTTTTACTTCCCTCCCCCAAATATAAAGCGAGTCCGGCAGCCATAAATTCTCTTTCAGAAAAATTAGAATAATATTCTTTTCCTTTTAATTTATAATTTTTAATCTTATTCAAACGTTTTTCTCTATTCATCTTTGCTCCTTTTAATCTTCCTTTCATTCCACCTTTTTTTATTTTTGAATCCAATCTTTTAATTTGGTCATCAGTTAAGCTAATATCTCTACACCATAAACTAACCGAGCTTTTAGAAACACTGATTCTATTAACAATCTCACTTAAACTCAAACCTTGACGTCTTAATTTTCTGGCCTTCTTTTTTAACTTTGGTTTCGCCATATTATTTAAATTATAACATATTTAGTTTTAAATATGTACAACCTTATTTAAATATTAATTAAAACACCTTGACTAAATGCTTTTTTTAGGTACCATACTAAACGCGGGGTGGAGCAGTCTGGAAGCTCGGGAGGCTCAAGTTATGGGCCCTTCTGTTGGCAACAACAGTAGCAAACTTGTCAAATTCGGGGAAAGCTAAGTCTAAATGATACGCTAATCCCGAGCCAAGCCCTCAACGAGGGAAGGTGTAGAGACTGGTAGGCAAGTATCCTTTACAGGATAATGGGACAGTCCAAATCACATCAAAAACGAAAGTTTACGTGATTGAGCATAACCTCCAGGTCACAGGTTCAAATCCTGTCCCCGCAACATAAATAAAAACACACCATATTTGGTGTGTTTTTTTATTATTCTAATTATTTAAATAAAAAAGACAGCCCCTTTTCAAGGAGCTGTTTGGTAAAATATACAATATGAATCAGAAAAAATTCTATCACTAGATCTAATTAGCTATTATTTTCGGTTTTATTTTCCCGATAACGCCTGTGAGCGTCTGTTATTGCCTTACTCTTATTAGTCGAATGGGCTTTTCCTTCATTCCCGTCATCATCAATAACTGTAACATGATGATCTTTTCTCCCTAAAAGAGTCTGACCTTTAACATGTTTCTCATGAACTCTACTCATTACTTTTCACCACCTTTCTTTTATTTATATTATCAAACATCTATTTATAATATACCACAGTAATGCAAACATGTAAAACTACTCCCTATAATATTCAAAAAGTGCTTCAATACCATCTAAGTTTCTCCCCCACTCAACATCTTCATGTGTCGAAAGCTCAACTGTTATTGCCGGCAAATCAACTGACGCCATCCATCCTTCCACATCTCCGGTAACTTCATATGCGTCAAATGTTTCTACCGCTCCATATCCCGAAGCTTTTGCATAAGCATTCATAATATCAATGGTTTCTGGTAATACCCCATTTTCACACTCTGAAGCATATACATTATTAGCCTGACTATGCCAAAAAATACCTGCATCAACTCCGTTATCTAATACATAATCCCTAATCGCTACAGCTTCAGGCTCAGAAAAAGGTTCTGTTCCTGCGCTTACCTCCTCCCCTCTCCAAAAACTGTTAGGCTTCCATTTACAATCAAAGTTACGATTCAGATCAACATCATTAGCGTTAAACCTGCCCGAAACTGTATTTTCCGCTTTCAAGGCTTCCTCTATAGTAAAACGACCTTCTTTGCCCACTACCTCATACACCCCGTCAGGGTTAGCTGAAGGAACCACACTTAACTTCAAATAATCCGGAACCTCCTCCGGATTACTGTCTAAATAATCTATAAAACGATAAGCCAACAGAACACTGTTCCATTCATAACCTCCATGTATTCCTCCTACAAACAATAAATGAGTATCTCCGTTTCCATAACTATATGCCTCAATATCTCTCCCCTCTACAGATTTCCCTATTACCTCATGCTGAGAAAAAGGAATCTCTTCTTTTTCTGTTTTGTCCTCAATAACCGGTTCCTTACCAAAATCAAAACCAGCCAAAAACAACACCCCTAAACCAATCAAAACAGCCACCACTAATAATATAAGTGATTGTCTCCTCGAAAGAGTCTTCATTAGTTAGAGTAGTATTCAAATAAAGCTTTTACACCTTTCCAATTCTTATCCCATTCCACATCCTCATGATTAGAAAGTAAAACACTGATTGCTGGAATATTTTTCTTTGCCAACCAATTTACTGCATCTCCGTTAATCTCATAAAAATCAAACTCTTCGTATACAGGATACCCGGAAGCATCCGCATACAAACTTGTTAAATCTGAGGTCTCTTTCAACACTCCGTTATGACAATTAGAAGCAAATACTCCTCCCGCCGCACTATACCAAACAACTACTCCATCCGGCGAAAAGCTATTTACATAATCTCGAAAAACCTTACTCTCTGGCTCTGAAAAAACCTCATCTCCGGCATCAACCTCAATATCCTTCCAAACACCACTGGACCTCCAATCACAGTCAAAGTTACGATTTATATCAACACCGTTTCCATTAAAGCGTCCTTCTACAACCTTATCCTGAGAACTTGCTACATCATCCTCAGAAAAACGTCCGGTGGTACCAACTACCTTGTTCAACCCATCTGGGTTCAATACAGGAATAATAGATACCCTTACATCATCCGGCACCAACTCAGAATTCTCCTCCAAATAATCTATCATCTGATACGCAAGCAATACTGTGTTCCAGTCATACCCTCCATGCAAACCAGCCGCAAACAACAAATGAGTATCACCATCTCCGTATACATAAGCCTCTATATCCCTTCCTTCTACAGACTCCCCTATCACAGTCCTTCCTTCTTTAATCTTTCCAGAATCATCACCTGGCTCCGTAGTAGTTGCGGTAGGCACAGAAGAAGTCCCTACATCCTCTATTCCCTCATCTTGATCATCCGGAACAACTACATCCTCAGAAGAATCCTGGGTTAATAGATAAAAACCAACTCCGACTAAAACTACAATTAAAAATATAATTATTATATCTTTCATAGTGATTACATTTTAACACAAAACCAAAAATTAGAAACCTTTTTGTATTTTAAAAGAATTCATGTAAAATAAACGTGATGAATAAAAAAGAAAAACTTATAGACCTAGCTAAAAAGCTTGAAGGAACCCCATATAAATATGGCGCTAAAATGAAAGAAGCCCCGGATGTTTTTGATTGCTCTGGATTCATAAAATACCTCTACAAACAAATAGACAAAGAAATACCAAGAAGTACCATTGAACAAGCAGAGTTTGCGGGAGAAAAAATAAAAAACATCAAAGATATAAAACCTGGCGACTTGATATTCTTCAGAGGCTCCCGAGGACATTACAACAAAGCCTTTCCTGAAGGTATCGGTCATGTAGTAATGTATCTCGGAGACAATAAAATAATCCACGCTGAATCAAAAAGAGTCCAGCATAACCCTAAAATAGTAGAAAAAGGACAAGTAAGAACAGAAACTATAGACAAAGTTAAAAAAAGACTAAAACCAATAGTTACCATAAAAAGACTTCTGTAAAAACTTGCAAAAATAATAAAAAAAGGTAATATTTAAAGCGGTGCGGGTGTGGCCTAGCGGCAAAGGCGCCTCCCTGTCACGGAGGAGATCGCCAGTTCAAATCTGGTCACCCGCGCAAAAAAACCACGCTTTCAAAGCGTGGTTTTAAAATATCTCTAAAACCTTTAAATATTTACCTCAAGCTCCTCACTTATTGCTTTCTCATAAACCTGAAGTACTCCTTTAGCAACATCATAATCAATCCCCTGCCTTGAATCTCCTTCCAAATTCCCTACAAAATCTTCTGCCTCCAAAAGATTGTTCTCGTCTTCAAAACCAGAGGACCTCAAAAACTTATTTAATCTCATCTCAAAACTCTCACCTTTATACCCCGCCTCTTCTAACAATCTATGAAACAAATGCCTTGCTTCAATAACAGCCATCGCTATCCTCTCCTTATCTCTGCTCTCCAAATTACTTTTTACTCTCTTCCATTGCTTCAAATGTCTAATGGGTCTTTTAGCTCCTAACCCCAACAAATCCTTTATCCCTAAATTTCGAAACAACTCAAACTCCCGCTTTCCTCTTTTTACCAAAACAACTATCGCCACCAAAAGAACCCCTGAAACAAACAATATTGAAAACTGTATCCAACCTAAATTATCTATTACATTCCAATAAAATTTCATAACAAGATCTTTCAAGACAGGCCAAAACTCTACCGACTTATTTACAATAATAGCTAACAAATCTTCCTCTGCTAAAAAAGTTAATACATCCCCCATAATTAGTTATTTATCTTTTCATAAAAAGATCCTACTCCAAAAATATCACTCTCCCCAAAACGCTTACCAATCAACTGAAAACCAACTGGTAAACCTTCCTCTGTTGAATAATCCGCTACAGGAATAGAAATAGCCGGTAATCCTGCTAAATTAGCCGGTATAGTAAATAAGTCAGAAAGGTACATCGACAAAGGATCATCCGCCTTCTCTCCAATCTTGAAAGGAGGTGTAGGCGTAGTAGGAGTCAAAATTAAATCCACCTCTTCAAAAACTTTATCAAAATCATTCTTTATAAGTCTCCGAACTCTCTGAGCTTTTTTATAATAAGCATCATAATACCCGGAGGACAAAACAAAGGTCCCTAATACCAACCTCCTTTTTGTCTCTTCTCCAAATCCGGAAGACTTATTATTCAAATACAACTCTTCTAATGAAGAAGCCTCTTCTCTTTCCCCGTACCGAATTCCATCAAACCTGGCCAAGTTTGTACTCACCTCAGCCGGCATAATTATGTAATAAACAGAAAGAGCATACTTTGTATGAGGAAGACTAATCTCCTTAAACTCAATACCTAAACTTTCAAGATCAGACCTTGCTTTTTCTACCCCTTTCTTAACAGACTCATCCAAGCCATCAACAAAATATTCTTTCGGTACCCCTATCTTTAATTTCTTAACATCATCTAGGCTCCTCTCTTTTAAAGATAAATCTGTACTGGTTGAATCATATTTATCACTTCCTTTTATTACCTCAAACAAAATTCTAGCATCCTCCACTGTTTTAGTAATTGGACCAATCTGATCTAAGCTGGAAGCCATTGCAATCAACCCATGTCGAGAAACTGCTCCATAGGTTGGTTTCATACCAACAACCCCGCAAAATGCTGCTGGTTGCCTTATAGACCCCCCTGTATCAGACCCTAAGGCGGCTAAGGCCTCACCTGAAGCTACTGCTGCTGCCGACCCCCCGGAAGAGCCTCCCGGGACTCTTGATAAATCATAGGGATTTTTAGTTATCTGAAAACTTGAGTTCTCAGTTGAAGAACCCATTGCAAACTCATCCAGATTAGTCTTCCCTAAAAATACTCCTCCAGCCTCTTTCATCTTGGAAACTACAGTAGCATCATAGCTAGCCTTATAATCTTTTAAAATCTCAGACGCTGCAGTAGTTTTAGTTCCTTTTAATAAAATGTTATCTTTCAAAGCTATCGGTAACCCCTCAATTAAACTAATGTTCTTATTCTCTGCTAAAGCAAGATCAGCTTTTTCAGCCTGGCTATAAGCTAAATCTTTATCTAAAGACAAATAAGCCTTTAACTCATTATCTTTTTCTTCAATTCTCCCAAAAATATCCTTCACTACTTCCAAAGAAGAAAACTCTTTGTTTAAAAATCCTTCTCTAAATTTTTTAACAGTTAAATCTTTATTCATGATTTAAAATTGACGGTGTCTTTAAATAACCATCTTTTTCTTCAGGAAAGTTTTTTATTGTCTCCTCTTTTGATAAACCTCTATTATCATATGAGTCCTTTCTCATTACGTTCACCAACTCCGTTCCTCCACTAACTGGTTCTACCCCTTCTGTATCAACCTCTTCTAACTCATTAAAATGATCGACAATCTCTTTCAAATCATCCGTTAAATCATCGACTTCATCACCAAGCCTTAATTTAACTAACCCAGCCAGGTGTTTAATAAGTTTTTTATTGATTAAATCTTTACTCATATATCTTATATACTAACTTTTATTTACCTAATAATTCAAGGAACTCTTCTTCATCTAAAGTTTCAACCCCAATCTCTTTTGCCTTATCCAACTTTGAACCTGGATCATCCCCAACAACTACATAATCTGTATTACTACTAACACTCGAGCTCACCGACCCTCCTTCCTCTAAAATTAACTCCTTAGCCTTTTCTCTTGTTAAAGAATCAAGAGAGCCTGTTAAAACAAACCTCTTTCCGTTTAACTTTCCCCCTTCCACGTTAACCTCTACCTTTAATCTAACCCCTGTCTTGCTTAACCGTCTCAAAAGTTTCTTGTTCTTCTCTTTACCAAACCAGCTCTTTATACTCCTTGCCATAACCTTCCCTACCCCATCTATACTCTCAAAATCTTCAACTGTCACATCCTCAAAAAAATCTAAAACATCAACCGGTTTTTTAATCTCTCCTTCTCCATCAACCACCATAGCAGCCAATAACCGACTTGTCTCTTCTCCCACATGTAAAATACCTAAACTGTATAAAAACCTGCTCAAACTTATTTCCTTAGAACTCTCTATACTGTTTATAATGTTCTCGGAAGATTTCTCTCCAAAACCCTCTAACACCTCAATGTCTCCCTTTTTAACCTCAAATATATCATAAGCATCGGAAACCAACCCTTCGTCTAAAAACTTATCAATAATCTTTGGCCCTACCCCTTCTATATCAAAAGCTCCCCGAGAAACAAAATGATAAAGACTTTCTTTGTGTCTTGCTCCACAATCAGGATTAGAACACCGATAAATTGCTCCGTCTCTTTCAATCTCTGATCCATCTACAGGACACTTATTAGGAACATTAAACTTCTTTTCATCTCCGTCCCTTAAATCTTCTATAACATCAACTACCTGAGGGATAACATCACCTGCCCTGCTTACAACCACGGTGTCCCCTTCTCTAACATCCAATCTCTCAATTTGATCAAAGTTATGTAACGTAGCGTGAGCTATTTTTACTCCCCCAAGATTTACCGGCTTTAAAACAGCTATTGGTGTTAAGGCTCCTGTTCTACCTACCTGAATTTTTATCTCCTTCACCTTGGTTGTAGCTTCCTCAGGAGAAAACTTATACGCAATTGCTCCTCTTGGAGCTCTCCCGACAGAGCCTGCCTCCTCAAAAATTTTATTACTATTCACCATTACCACTACTCCGTCAATTTCATAATCAAGTTTTTTTCTTTCCTCCTCCCAATAATCTCGAAAATCAAAAACATCCCCTAAGGTCTCAACTGCTTTATTATGATCACAGACCTTTAATCCAAAGCTCTTCATTGCTTCATGTTTTTCTTCATGCACCTCCAAATCTAAACCTACGGCTATATCATATGCAAAAAAATCCAGATTTCTTGAAGCTGTCACTTTTGGATCAAGCTGTCTTAATGAACCTGCCGCAACATTACGAGGGTTAGCATAAAGGTCTTCTCCTCTTGATTCCCTCTCTTTATTTATTCTCTTAAACTCACTCTTTCTAAGAAAAACCTCTCCTCTTATTACTAAATAATCTGGAACATCAAACTCATCATTAAAACTTTCTAACTTCAAAGGGACCGCGCTTACTGTCTTTAAATTCTGGGTTATATCCTCCCCTACTCTTCCATCACCTCGAGTAGCTCCCTTTACCAAAGAACCGTTTTTATAAATTAACTCTACCGCCAACCCATCAATTTTAAGCTCACAATAAAAACCGGTCCAATTATCAGCCCCTCTAACTTTATAACCTAAATAATTATCCAGTCTTTTCAACCATTCCTCCACCTCTTCCTCATCAAAAGCGTCATCAAAAGAAAGCATTGGTACAGGATGGGTAAACTTCTCAAACTTATCCAAAGGCTCCCCTCCCACTTTCTGCGTCGGAGAATCAAAGGTTGCTAACTCAGGAAACTTTTTCTCTAAGTTTTTCAACTCGTTCTTTAAAGAATCAAAAACAGCATCCGTTACCTCAGGATTATCCAATACATGATATTTATAACGATGCTTTCTTATCTCTTTCTTTAATTTATCAACTCTTTTTTTAGCCTGTTTCTTATTCATAAAACTATGAAGGATTTACAAAAGGAGAAACCAAGAACTTCGTCTGCAAAACACGCCTTGCCTCCTCATTTTCTCCTGTAGAAATAAATACGTTAACATCACTCCCCGAACCAGAAGGCGGGATTACCATCTTTGCTTCATATGAAGAGTTCGTAGTAAAAGGTATCCCTTCCGGCACCGAGCAAGCTTGCTCCATAGGATAACAAGGATTATCAGGATCATACTGATAATCGTTGTAATAATAATAGATTGCTCGTTCTAATCCTGCATCTGCCGCATAAACAGCCTGAGTAGACTTACTAAAATCATTTGATTGCTGAACCTGATAAAACATCAACAACCCGGCAATAGTTGTGGCGGTTAATAAAATCCCGCCCATCATTACAACAATCAAAATAATTGTCTGCCCTTTATTATAATTGTCTTTAAAAACTTTACTCATAATTTAATTTACAATCATTTAATATATCCTGAGGAGCATTAGGCATCTCAATCGGCAACACCCTTGAACTAACAGTGTTCTGCAATACTATATCATCATTAGACTGAAGCTCCTCTGATCCTACTCTTAACCCTATCGTAACTCTCCAAGGGTTACACTTATCATTATTCGTCTGCTGAACATCAAAAGATAAACTTTTAACCTGAACATTAGGACCAGTTAACTCAAAATCATTGTCATCTACTCTCCTCAAAATCTGGTTTCCAGCTTTTAAAAAATTAACAGTTTCTCCATCTTTATTCTTAAATCGTAAAGAATCAGTACCAGAAAAATCATACCCTGTTCTAATTTCTCTTGTCATCTGCTCTAACGCTAGCCCTGCATTATCAATAATCGCTAAACGATGAACCAACTCTCTCTGTGATCTAATGGACTTTACAAACACCCCTACTGCAACAGTAAGTAATATTGTAAACACTGACATAGCCACAATCATCTCTACCAAGGTAAAACCTTTTCTACTCTTAAAAACATTTTTTATTTTTACAAAAATATCCTTCATATTTTTACTTTACTCCCCGCCAGTTATAAAAATGATCCTCGACGTTTATCTCTCTCACCTCCCCGTTCTCTTCCCAGCTAACTATGCTATTCACCCGGATTGCATCTGATCGCACACTATTAACAGAAACCTCTCTCTTAAATATAGTTTTGTCTCCACTTTTATACTGATAACGATCCCCAAGCTTTATATACTCTGGTCCATGTATTCCCAACACAAAATCATTTAACCCTGTGGTGCTATCCGCAAAAGAATCATAACTAAACTGATAATTATTACTCGCTAAATACTCGTTCCAGGGCCTTCCTTGAGCAACGTTTGTATCAATTATATTCTTCGTAACCTCTATCCCTTCAGCCGCCAAATTAGAGGCAATGAAACGATAGCCAGCCGCTCTATTCGTCCTAATTGAGTTGGTAACTAAGTTAAAAATACCAAGCAACCCTACCGTCACAAGTGTTAACCCGACAACAGCTTCTATCATCATACTTCCTTCCTCTTCTTTTTTAACTTTTTTTATAAATTTATCCATATTTATTTACTATAAACTTGAGCTCCGCTCCCTACCTCTACCTCCACAATCTCATCTCCAGTACTCAAACTAACAACTCCTTCTCCTAGAACGTCTAGATAAGGAGTGGAAAAAAGAATATCACATTCTTTCTTACCACAACTCAATGAACTAAAAGCAATATCCGGATCCAACTTAACTTCTTCTATCTTCTCGCTCTCTCCATCATACTCCATATTAGAAGAATCTTCTCCACAAAAACCTGGGTTTGGTGAAGAAGCCTCATCCCTGAATATAATCATGGTCCGAGGCATCTCAAAATGAACCCCGAAAGCACAGACTAATCCTCCCTCATCACCTTCTTTTTTCTGTAAAGCAAAAGACTTTGCTCTTTGTAAAACACCTACCACCTTAGCCTGATTTGAAAAAAGAACCAATTTATCATTGCTCCCCCGGTTATACCCCACCGTTACTGCAGTAATAATTGCCATTATAGAAATCACAATCACCATCTCCAACAAGGTAAAACCTGAAATAGAAGATTTAATTTTCTTCAAAAAAGAATTAAGTTTTGTATAAAAAAGATTCATAACCAGTACTATCATTATAAACTGTTAAACCCAAAATAAAAAAGGCTTCTAAAGCCTTTATCAAAAAAACCAAGCCAAAAACTTATTAAATACCAAAAAGATTTAAATACCCTTGAACAAGTCCGTACCCAAAAAATATAGTAATCACCATACTCCCAATCATAAACGGTGCAAAAGGCAACTTATCCTTCAAGCTCTTGTTTCCTGTAAACAACAAAACCGCCCCTAAAATACCTCCAAAAATAAAAGCTAGCATTAAGGACAACGCAATCTCCGGCCAACCAACAACCAAACCACTAACCAAGGCAAGCTTTACATCTCCCCACCCCATCGCCTTTCCTTTACTCAACAATATTAAAACAACAAAGAACAAGGATCCAAAAAACGCCCCTAAAAGATGGTTAACCCAGATTGTCTGAGTTGGAGAAAACATCAAAGTATAATGTTTCAAAAACGAGTTATGAAAAGGTAACACAAACTCTGCCACCTTCATCTTAGTCAACATAATAAGTACTCCCAACACTCCTAACATAATGTTTAACTCATTAGGCACTAGATAATGACGAATATCTATCACCGAGATCAACAACCAAACCAGAAAAACCAAAACCCATAACCCTGCTAAAACAAAAAACACCCTTATATCCAAAGGTGAGTTAAAAACATTATAAAAATTAACCAAGAAAAAAGGCACCGCAGAAAAAATCACTCCACTCAAAAACTCAACCACCGGATACTGCCAAGAAATCTTATGACCACACCCTCTACATTTCCCACGCTGTATAAAAAAAGAAACCAAAGGAATCAACTCAAACCAACGCAAGGTTTTTCCACAATGACGACACTTAGAGCGTCCTTTCAAAACGTCAAAATAAAAAACAGAGTTCCCTGGCTCATACCTCAAAGAAACCACATTCAAAAAACTTCCCACTATCAACCCAAATATAAAAAGTAATAAATAATATACTAAACTCATAAACTTGTATCTTCTAATTCTTCTCCCTCCTCCGGGCAAATATGTTCCTCAGGGAACTCTGGTCTTTTAGTAGAAATAACGGAATGACCTGCACTATCCGTGCAATAATACTGAGTTTCTAAATTCGGTTCCTCACCTTTCGCCTCATTCAGTTTTGTATAAACTGAGTAATCATTATCATTATTAGATTTATGAAGATAAACCTCTCCTCCTAAGCTTTCGATATCTTCAACTAAATTCTTCATCTCTTTATTACTAATACTCGGTCTAGGCAACTCTTCCAAATCACTGTAATCCCCATCATACATAGACTCTGCAATAGAACGAATCTGATTTATCTCTTGAATAATCCTTGTATCCTTTGCCTTATTTTTAACAGGCTCAACCTCCGTCAAAATAACCGTGGCTAATACCCCTATAATAGCCACGGTTACCAACATCTCCATTAATGTAAATCCTTTGTTTCTCTTAATCATAAACATCAACTATCAAACTAAATAATTACTAATTACTCTGACGGACAAGTTGAACCAGTAGGTTTTGTAGCACCAGTATAAGTATTACCAGCACTATCAACACAGAAATAAGTACTGCTATCACTTGCTAAAGAGGAGTAAAAGCCATAAGTTTCATTATTAGTACCATATCCACCCCCTAGAGTTCCGTCATTAGCCGTAATATCATCAGTTAATGAAGTGTACTCTGCGTTACTTGTAATATCATCATAATTACCTTTTGCAGCGTTATAATTAGCCTCTGCAAGACTTCTTATCTGATTAACAGCCGAACGAATTCTAGAATCCTTCGCCTTATCTCTTGCTGGACCAATTGAGGTTATAACAGTTGCTGCTAAAATACCAACAACAGCAATAACTACTAACATCTCAATCAACGTAAATCCTTTATTATTCATAATTTATTTTTATATTTCTTTGTGACCTTTATTAAACAAAACGACCTTTTGCAGTTATAAAAATTATAACATAAATTCTTTAACCTTAGAAAGAAGTAGATAGGTTATATATCGGCAAAAGTATCGAAGCAAACAACAACGCCACCAACAATCCAATAATTATCATCAATATCGGCTGAATAAGAGACACAAGATTATTAACTATATCCTCCACTTCTCGAGTATAAAAATCACTAATTTTCTCTAGCAACTTATCCAATCTACCCGTAGACTCCCCCACGCTTATCAACTGAGAAATAAGCGGTGGAAACTCCCTTCTGTTTGCTAAAGCCTCTGACAACAACTTTCCCTTCCTTACCTCCTCTGCTGCTCGATGAAATAATACTCTATAAATCCTATTCCCTATTGTCCTCGAGGAAATCTCAACTGCCTGAGGTATAGTCAAACCTCCTTTAATCAATACTCTTGCAGACTCTGCAAAACGAGTTAAATAAAGTTTTTTAAACAACTTTCCAAAAATAGGTAGCCTCAAAACCAACTCATCTCTTACCGCCTTCCCCTCTTCTGTTTGAAAATAATCAATCGCTACTATCCCGACTGCCACAAACGCAATTAACAATGCCCACCAATAATCAACTAAGAACTCTCCAATAAATATCACAATCTGCGTTATCACCGGCACACTCATACTAGCATCCTCAAACAAAGGCGTAATCTGAGGCAAAACAATTGTCACCATTAAGATAATAACTACGAAGAACAACGCTATTATAAAAACCGGATAAGTCACTGCGTTCTTAACCTTAGAAGTAAGGCTTGCCTTGTCTTCTAAATAATCTGCCAAGAACTCTAGCACCTCACTTAATCGTCCGGTTACCTCAGCTGACTTAACCATGTTTATATAAAAATCAGAGAATATTGAACCCTGTCTTTCTAATGCTTGAGACAAAGAAAAACCAGCATCTACATCATTAGAAATATCAACAATAGCTTCTTTTAAAATAGGGTTTTTTGTTTGTTTATAAAGATTATTCAAACTATCAACAAGAGGTACCTGAGAAGCAAGTAAGGTAGCAAACTGTCTGGTAAACACCATTAAGTCCTTTACCTTTACTCTCTTGAAAAAGTTTGAAAACTTATCATACCACTTCTCTTCCACTACCGGCTTTATATTCAAAACATACAAATCATGGCCATTTAATATATTAATGGCTGAGTCACGACTTGAAGCTTCTACGTTCCCTACCTGAAGCTGTCCGTCTTCTGTTCTTGCTTTGTATGAAAACTTCACGTTTATTAATAAATTAGATTATTTCCCTTACTTATATTATAGACCAAACCTACCAACCTAATCCATTCTCTGCATCAACAACTTCAACTCTGAAGGATTAGGGGAATAACTTTCCGCCTGTTTCATTGATATCTCATTTCTCTTTACCAAGCTAACTAAGGAGCGGTTCAAGGATATCATCCCCTCCTGTACACTGGTCTCAATCACCAAATCTATCTGATATATCTTCCCTTCTCTGATAAGATTCTGAACAGCGGAGTTAACCAACAATATCTCTGTAGCAGGCACCCTTCCTCCGCCTATCCTTGGAACTAACCTTTCTGACACAATAGCTACCAAGGTTCCCGCTAACTGAGAAGCGATCTGACCCTGTTGATTAGAAGGAAAAGAATCTATAATCCTGTTAATCGTCTGAGAAGCTGAGTTAGTATGCAAGGTAGAAAACACTAAATGTCCTGTCTCAGCAGAAGTCATCGCCGCCGCCATTGTCTCCGGATCCCTAATCTCTCCTAGCATGATAACATCAGGATCCTGACGTAAGATAGAACGCAACGCTACATGAAATGATGGCGTATCTGATCCCACCTCTCTTTGAGAGATCATAGCTCTGTCCTGAGAAAATATATACTCAATCGGATCTTCTACGGTAATTATATGATCTGTCCTGTTATGATTTATCTCATCCAACAACGCTGCCAAAGTAGTAGATTTTCCATGACCTGCCGGCCCTACCATCAACACAAATCCCTGCTGAAGCTTGGCAAAATCATGAAGGATAGGGGGTAAGTTTAACTCCTCAACAGTTCTAATCCTCGAAGGAATCAAACGCAGCGCTGCTGCCATAAACCCTCTTTGAAAATATACATTAACTCTAAACCGGGCTTTATCCTTAAAATTATACGAAAAGTCTAACTGCCTTTTTTCAAAAAACTCATCTTTTTGTTCATCGTCTAACAAAGCCATTACCAACCCTTCTGTATCTTCTTTATGTAAAATATTTTCCTTAGCTAAAGGAACCAAAACATCATCAATCCTTATCGTCGGCCTTTTCCCTACAGAAATATGTAGGTCTGAGGCATTTTGTTTAGCTGTTGCTAATAACAACTCCTCTAATTTTTTCTTGTAATCTTTTTCTGTCATATTTTTATTACTCAGTTTCTCTTAATACTTCCTCTAATGATACCTCTCCCTCTAGGGCTTTAATGATACCATCTTGCCGTAAAGTAACCATCCCCTGTCTCTCTGCTTCTTTCCATAGCTTCTGTTCTGTAAATCCGGAAGAGATAATACTATCAAGCTCGTCGGTGTTTTTAAATATCTCAAATATTGCCGTCCTCCCGGACATTCCTTTTCCATTACATATCTCACAATCTTCTTGAGGATCCGGTACATATACATGATAAGGCTTTTTATACTTCGACCGAACCATTCTCTGAACATCCTCCGGCATCTGCTCTATCTCTTCTTCTATCATCTTCTGCATTCTCTCCGGCGCTTCCATCCTCTTCTTACACTTCGGACAAAGTTTAGAAACTAACCTCTGAGCCACCATTATATTCAAAGAAGAAGAAAGAAGAAAGCTTGGCACTCCTAAATCAACCAACCTTGGAACCACCCCTACTGAATTATTAGTATGCAAGGTAGACAACATCAAGTGACCTGTTAAAGCGGCATTAACCGACAAACCAGCCGTTTCTTCATCACGAACCTCACCCACCATTATAATATCCGGGTCCTGTCTCAAAATCTGTCTTAACCCAGAAGCAAAACTATACCCGATCTCAGGCATTACCTGAGATTGATTCAATCCGGGCATAAAGTACTCTACTGGGTCTTCTAAAGTAACTATGTTTACTTCCTCAGTATTCAACTTATTCATCACTGCATACAAAGTTGTAGATTTACCAGAACCAGTTGGACCAGTTATCAAAATCATCCCGTACGGATCCTCAATCGCTTCTTTCAAAATCTCCATATTATAATCCTTCAAACCTAGTTCCTCTATACTCTTTACTCCTGCCTCAGGATCTAACACACGAATAGCCACCTTTTCCCCCGAAGGGGTAGGGAAAGTAGCCACTCGAAAATCAATACTTTTCCCAAACACTATTGTCCTAAACCGCCCATCTTGAGGAATCCTGGTCTCATCCAATTTCAATTGAGCTAAGACCTTTACTCTGGATATCAAAGACTTACTCAACTTCGCCGGAATCTCTGCCACTTCCTGTAAATCACCATCTATTCTAAACCTAATCCTTACTCTTTCTCTTTCCGGTTCAATATGAATATCGGAAGCTCCTACATCCACCGCTCTCTTCAAAGTTGAGGCTACGATTTTAATAATCGGGGCATCCTGTGATTTCTCCATCTGCTCATCCAAGCCAATCAGATCCTCATCTTCCTCCCCTACCCCACTCAACTGCTTCACAGCAGCGTTTATCTCACTCTCATAAGGCTGGTACCTATCCCACACTGCCCTCAAAACAGACGAGGAAATAACATACACTCCTAAACTCAAACCTAATCGTTTAGCAATAAACTTCAAAGCATTCTGAGCCTGGGAATCATCGGGATCCTCCATCCCTACAACCAACATATCATCCTTCTTCTCTATCGGAATCACCCGGTATGTTTTAGAGGTCTCATATGGAATTAAATTAAAAACATCCTCCGAAATATTTTTCGGATCAACTTCTTTATATGGAATATCGAGAATATCTGATTTTAACTTAGCTACGGTTTCTTCATCTGCAATCCTCTTGTCATATATCACATCCTCAGCAGATTTTCCCGAAAGCTCAACTCCTTTTAAAATGTCATCTGCCTTCTTCTGGCTTAATAAACCTTTTTTAACTAATTCATCAAAAAGTTTTTTATCATCCATTTGTATTAGTGCATAAATGGATTATTCTTCCCCGGCGTCGAAACCTCAACCTCAGTCTGAAACTGTCTCAAAACCTTAAACTCAGAAGATTCCAGAACTTCTCTTGGGTTAAACTCTATATCTGAAAACTTGCTAATATCCTCAAATCTTCCTGGGACCACCACCTCTACCAACTCCGGCTTCTTAAAGAAAAGAAAGTATGCCCCAGCAAAAACAACCACGATTATTATAAATATCGTTAAAATACTTACCCAGTTAACTCCTTTTTTATCTTCTTCTATTGAAATTGCCATAAATTATTTTAAATTAACTTTCTTGATAATAAGCATCAAACTGAACACTTAGGTTATAACTCATATTACCTGTTTTCTCTATTCTCTTTGAAATAAACTCATAACTTTGGACATTAAACACTCTCACATTCGTTTCCAAAAACCTAAGAAAATCTTTCAAATCAGAGTAATCTCCGTGAGCCACTAAACTAACCTCAATCACCCCCAACCTTTTTGTAAGCTGCCCCTTGCCTTCAATAAAGGCTTGAGGATTAGTATCAAAAGAAGTGATTGAAACATTTGAGGTTCTTGCAATAGCATCTAACTGGCTAAGAATATTAGGAACCTTCATTTCCAAAGGAATCGCTAAACTAATTGTATTTCTCAACTTATCAAACCCTTCTGTGTCTTTAATTAAACTATCCACCTTCTCTACTGCCTTACTTCTATTCGCAAATATCTGTTCCTTAGAATACACCTCGGATCTTTTTTTCATAACTCTCTCAAACTCTGGTTTTACAAGGCTGGTTATCACAAAAACCAAACCAATCAAGAAGAAGGCTGATAGTAAAACGCTTAATATCCTTTTTGTTGAAGATCTCATGGTTTAATTAAATGGTTTCTTTAAAAAATTTGAACTAAACTTAACATTGATTCCAAAACCAACCTGATTGGTTCCTTGAATACTTACATCATTCATTACCGCCTCCTCTACCTTGTCTGATTCACTAAGTACCGAAACCTGCTCAACCAAACCTTTCATTCCTTCTGCCACCCCTGATAAAGCAACGGTGTTCCTAGAACCAGAATAATTTGCTTTTGTATAATAAACGGACGGAATCGTATTATTCTCCAAGAACTTAAATACATTATGACCAAACCCTCTCTCTTGCAAAATTCTCTCCAAGTTATTTAACTGGGAATAAAAAGCAAGAAACTGAGTTTGTTCTTCTTCGGTAACTCTATTAGAAAGTTGTTCTGACTTTTCCTCCAAAGCAGAAAGTTGGCCATCCAAATACATATCGTATCCAAACTTTAATCCAAAGAATATAAATATCGAAAACACAAACAATACAAAAGAAAACACCATTAAACGCCATGGTGTTCCCACCGATATATCATCGTTATCCATAATAAAGTTCCCCTTTTGCTTTGACTGACCCTGAGAAGAACTTCTATTTTTTTGAAAATCTTTATTAGACATTTTTTTAACTTAAAAAGTATTTTTTAGCTAAACCGACTGCCACCGGCAACTCATTCTCCAATAATCTTATTCCTGGAGCAACCTCTTGCGGGTAATTCACGTCAGAGAATATGCTTGCCTCCACCTTCTTAATTCCCAACTGCTTCTCAAAATACTCATCGATTCCATCTAAATTACCACCTCCACCAAAAATTCTGAACTGATTAACCTTCTTTCCGTATCTCTTTTCATAAATATTCCTTACATAGTCTACTTCTTGTATTATAACATCTAAAAACGGCAAAACTAATGTTGATAACTCTGAACCGCCTGATTCCTCCAAAAACCCTTTTCTCTTCTTCAGCTTATCCGCTCTCTCCATACTCAAATCCAAACTCGTACTCAACGCTCTCGTAATATGTATTCCCCCATAATCAGTCTGCCCCGAATACTTAACATCTCCTTTCTCCGCCACCACTACTGTCGTGGATTCTGCTCCAATATCCACCAAGATGGTTGGTCGCTCAAAACGAGGAAAGGCTCTCACTGAAGCAATACTAGCTAATTCCATGGAAAACACTCTCAGTCCTGCCTCCTTACATATATTAGTATAACTTGAAACTACTTTTTTGGGTATCCCTATCAAAAAGATCCTCTGAAACTCCTGTCCTTCATCATTCTTATAACTATCAACTCTCTGCCAATCAATCTCTAACTCATCCAAAGACATCGGAATATACTTCCGTGCCTGAAACTCAACCGACTTTGAAACCTCCTTGTCCGAAATCATTGGCATATCAAGAAGGGTTGTAAAAGAAGCAAACTCAGGGATAGAAAGCAAGGCTCCTCGAGAATCAGTCCCCATCTCCTTAACCAGCATCTTTAACAGTTCTGATGCTTCACTCTCTACAATATCCAAAGAACTCATCTGAAGCGCTAAATTAGGGTGACCAAGATAATCAAGGGTTTCCAACTCTCCATAGTTCTCTAAATTAAACCTTCCCTGCTTTTCTGAGAGCTCAACCGCTTTTATAGAACTGGTGCCCATATCAATCCCTAATACGGACCCCGAACGGAAAAAGTTAGTAATATCTTTAAAAAATAATTTTATGTCATCTAAAACCTTCATACCTAAATTTTAACATATTCTCTATTAAAAAGCCGATGATTTTATAATCATCGGCCTTCCAATATTATTTTTACAAACTTATCTCTCCTCTAAGAACCTTCTCATAGTCCCCACATCCCGACAATCTGCGTTCTTACTACACTGACTCTCTGGTTCATAAACTCTACCATCACTTTCACTTTGAATAATATCCTTCTCCTCTATCTTACACAAACTATTCCTTACACAAATACCGGCCTCTTTTTGACCTATTATATTTCGATCTCCTATCACCTCCGGCATTGTCTTTGCTCCACCCATACTGGAATATGGAGTTGTATCTTTGCTCTCATACACCGATCTTACTCGATAAACATAGACTGTATCAGGCTGTAATCCTTTATCTTCATATTATCCAAGTCAATCTTCAAAATTTTAATCTTTCTCAAACTGACCGTAGTAATCATCAA
>CAZBVS010000004.1:0-37834 GCA_964495575.1 uncultured Candidatus Saccharibacteria bacterium | reverse complement strand
AATGTTCTCCTGGATCAAGCTCTACCTCTTCTACAAAAGGGGAATGACCTACCTCCGAAGAATCAATAGATACTTTTGCAGAAACAATAACATTTCCTAAGGTATCTTCAGCAGATACAGTAAGAAAAACCTTGCTATCAAAATCTGGAGGTTGAGGTCCTGTTAAATCAGCTTTTTCACAAAAAGAAAGCAATAGAACTAAAACCAATGATATTTTACTTATAGTTCTCATTATTACCTCCTCCCTACAAAGCTTAACTTAACAGACACACCCTGCATCCATCTCTTAACAAACATCGTCTCCACCCAAGAAGGCGAATACGACACAGCAAGATTCAACCATCTCCACCGAAAACCAAAACCTAACTCCGGAGAAATGCCCACCTGCATCCAATCATGATCCAAAACTTTCCATTGCCAATTTCCAGAAAGACCGCCTGCTAAAAAGAAATAATCTTCTACAAACCATCTTAGTTCTCCGTAACAAAAAGAATTTCTAACTTTCAAAAATGAATCATTCTTATAATCCCAAGGTGTAAAACCTCCTCCTAAAACAAGAATCTGATCACCCTGATAAAGACCTAGCTCAATAACAGGAGAGACAATGCTTTCAGCCTCTCTGTTAAGAGAAATCCATGATTTTATGCCAGCACCGAGACGAAAATACTTATCCCGATAAATCTGATACTTTTTCTTGATTACGGACTTAGCAACAACAGGCTTAGTAACTTTCTTAAACCTAACTTCCGCTCCACGGAAATCATCACCCGGAATATAATTATTTATCCCAACTACCTTAGTTTTAAAACCAAGATCGGAATAAAACCGAGCTACTGCTACTGCTCTTTTTTCTGCCAGAAGCGTATCAAGAACTTCTGAATAACTATGGCTACCCTGCCATTTAACTTCATCAGTTACGCCCTTGATACAAATCACGTGATCGTTCGGATTCAAATCTTTAACGATTCTTCTCAGTTGAATCTTCGATTCTGCTGGTATCTCTGGAGAACCCAGATCAAAACCGGCTACCCTTTGCCAACCTTGAGCTAGCATGCTTGCTCCAAAAACAAGGATTACAAGAAAAATTAATAATTCTTTTCTCATAGCTATCTCCTTTATATTAAATTTTCAAAATTACCACTAAAATAATACAAAATAATTTACAAAAAGTCAAGACAAGAATCCCCCTATCCTGTTGCAACTTTTATTAATTTATGTAAAATAAGAAAGGTAAAACCGCCCGTAGCTCAATTTGGCAGAGCATCGCCCTTTTAAGGCGCTTGTTCCTGGTTCGAGTCCAGGCGGGCGGACAAAAATAAGCTTTATTAAGCTTTATGAAAAAAACTAAACAATTTAGAAAAATCTGCCGCAAGCTTCGACAGCAGGGCTTTACTTTAACAGAAATAGTTAAAAAAACCGGAAAACCCAAAACATCTATTTATTACCACATAAAAGATATACCCTTATCAAAAGAAAGAAGAAAAGAAATAAAAAATAAAAGCACTAAAAGGTTAAACGCATATATAAAAAATAATAGAAAAGGTATAAGTACTAAAAATGACAATTTAAAAAAACCAAAAAAATGGACTGGTGATCTTGTTTTTGTAATATCTCATCTAATTTTTGATGGGTATTTTAAAAAAGGAGGCTTTGAATACTATAACAATAGTAAAAAATTGATAAATAAAATGAAACTTAAAACTTCAAGATTATTCAACATTAAAACAAAACTTCACAAATCCGATCATAAAGTTAATTATATAAACTATTTTAATATAGAACTAAATGCTTATATAAAGAAAAAATCAAAAGAACTGCTCAAATATATAAAAACAGCTTCTATAAAACATAAACGAGTTTTTCTTAAGTCTTTTTTTGACGATGAAGGTTGTGTTAGTTTTTATAAAAAATCTCGAAAAGTTAGAGGTTATCAACACAACATTAAAATATTAAAAATTGTTAAAAAACTTTTGCTAGATTTTCAAATAGAAAGCTCGATTGAAAATAAAAATACAGAAATAGTCATAAGAAGAAAAGAAAATCTTAAAAAATTTCAAAAAGAAATAAATTTTTCTAAAGGTATATATATAAACCCTAACCGCAAAAACAGCGTTTGGAATAAAAAAATAGAAAAAAGAAAAATTTTAAAAAAGGCTATAAACTCATATCAAAATTTAAATAGAAAATATTAAAAATATGGCTTAGTTTAACTAAGCCATATTTAAATTAGATTAATAACCAAGTAATTTAACTACACCCGCCTGAAGACTCACCACACTGCAGACATGTCTCACAAGTACCCGTCCTTATCATCATTCCTCCACATTTAGGACAAACATTTCCTCCAGCTACTGTATCACCCTTATCAACCTCTGAAGAGCTTGCCTCAGCAGACCGAGTTTTAACTAACTCTACCTTTGGTTTTAAATCGGGTTCATTGCTCTCATCTTCCTTATCCTCAACTTCATCATCCTCCTCATCCTCAAGTTCATAAACCTTCCTACTCATCCCAAAACTTGATAAATCCTCATCACTCAAAAATCTTAAGGCTAAATACCTAAATATGTAATCTACGATACTTGTAGCAATTCTTATATTTGAATTATCAGTCACTCCTGCCGGTTCAAACCTACTATGAATAAACTTATCAGCTAACTTTTTAAACGGAACTCCGTACTGCAACGCAATTGAAATCGATATTGCAAAAGAATCAAGAAGCCCTGCTAAAGTACTTCCCTGCTTAGCCATTCTGATGAATATCTCAGCCAATCTTCCATCTTCATATACGCTGTAAGTTAGGTACCCTTCATGACCTACAATAGAAAACTTATGAGTTTCTGACTTCCTTACATCCGGCAATCTTTGTCGAGAAGCTTTATCTTTCTCGGTCTTACCCTCTTTCTTTTTCAACTTAACCTCCTTCTCCTTATCATCCTCTTCCTCCTCATCACTTGAAGAGCTAAGAGGCTGAGTTGCTTTAGAGCCATCTCTATAAACCGTGAAGGCTTTTATACCTGCCCTCCACGCTCGTTTATACGCATCAGCTATATCTTCAACCGTAGTATCATGATCCATATTAAATGTTTTCGAGATAGCACCGGAAATAAAAGGTTGAATAGCCGCCACTACTCGTATATGCCCGTTCAAAGAAATCGATCTACTTCCATTCTTTGGCTCTATAGCACAATCAAATATAGGAAGATGTTCTTCCTTGAAATGAGGCGCTCCTTCAACAGTCCCTTTCTTAGAAACGTAATCAATAATATCCCTAACCTCTTCGGCTTCATATCCCAAATTCTCCAAAGCAAGTTTTACTGACTCATTAACAATCTTCATCCAACCTCCTCCAACCAACTGTTTCATCTTCACCAAAGAAAAGTCCGGTTCTACGCCTGTTGTATCACAGTCCATCATAAACGAGATGGTACCTGTCGGAGCAAGTAAACTTGCCTGTGAGTTTCTGAATCCGTACTCCCTTCCAGAATCATACGCTCTATCCCAAACAACCTGAGCCTCCTCATACAGATAATCATCAACCACAGACTTTTTAAGATTCTTAGAAGCTGACCTGTGCTGATTAATAACTCCCAACATCGGCTCCTCATTTTTCTTATACTCTTCAAAAGGTCCCATTCTTCGAGCAATAACAGAGGACCAACGATAAACCTCACCAGTCATCAAAGAAGCTACAGCTCCACTTAATGACTCTGCTTCTTCAGAATCATAAGGAACACCGTTTACCATCAAGAAAGCTCCCAAATTAGAAAAACCTAATCCGAGCTGTCTAAACTTATGAGAGTTCTCTGCAATCTCTTTCAAAGGATAACCAGCCCCATCAACAATAATGTCCTGGGCTAATGTAAATATATCTACTGCTCGTTTAAACTCGTCAACTGCAAAACTTCCATCTTCATTCAAGAACTTCAACAAGTTTAAAGAAGCTAAGTTACAAGCCGAATTATCAACATGCATAAACTCAGAACAAGGATTGGAACTATTTATCCTCCCCGAGTTAGGACAGGTATGCCATTTGTTAATTGTTGTATCAAACTGAATTCCAGGATCTCCAGACTCCCAAGCTGCATTAGCAATCTCTTCTAATAATTCATCAGCGTCATATACCGGAGCATCATCTCTATCACTCTTCCTATATCTAGTCTGCCACTTCTCTCCTTTTTTAACCGCCTCCATAAACTCGTCCGTAACCCTTACCGAATTATTTGCATTCTGATACTGGATAGAATTCCAAGCATCATTGTTCAAATCCTGCATATCATACCCTGCCTCCATCAAAGTTTTTATCTTTTCTTCCTCATCAGCTTTTGTTCTGATAAAGTCCATTATATCCGGATGATCAATATCCAAAATCACCATCTTAGCGGCTCTTCTTGTAGTCCCCCCTGACTTAATCATCCCTGCTACAGAATCCGCTCCTCGCATAAATGAAACCGGTCCTGAGGCATATCCACCACCAGATAGGGCCTCACTTTTAGCTCTCAAAGAAGAAAGGTTGGCTCCAGCCCCAGAACCACCCTTAAATATCATTCCTTCATTCTTAATCCAGTCTAAAATATCCTCCATCTCATCATCTACATCAAGAATGAAACAAGCAGAACATTGAGGAGGTTCAACCGTCCCTACATTAAACCACACCGGACTATTAAATGAACCTTTTTGATGAAGAATTAAATGAGTTAATTCTTCCTCAAAAACCTGTGCTTGCTCTTTGTTATCAAAATAACCAAAATCTTCTCCCCATCCTCTAATTTTCTTAACCACTCTATTAATCAACTGCTTCAAACTATACTCCCTGTCTGGTGAACCAAGTTGTCCATAAAAATATTTAGAAGCAACAATGTTCACAGCATTCCGAGACCAAAAATCTGGGAACTCAACCCCCTTCTGCTCAAAAACACTATCCGGACCCTGCTTTACCGAAGCATTTCTCTTCACCCACTCTACTCTCTCATACGGATGCACTCCTTCCTGGGTAAAAAATCTGTGAATAGGAATTGAAGGTCTCCCTCTCAAATCTTTGCCCTCGACCTTTGGAGTATAACCTAACTCATTTACCTTCTCCATATTATTTTTTTATTGTTTTAAAAATTTGTCCGACCATAAAAAGTTTTATAAAAACTATTCAGTATTTATTATTTTACACCCAAAATATAAAAAAACAAAAAATAAATTTTTTTTGCTAAAAAACTATTTTTTTTCAATCTTAAATAAACGCTTTGTAATCAATGAAAACTAAAAATCCCCGCCGTAAAAACGGCGGGGAACTCAAAAATCTAAATTATTTATCTTTTTTTCTCAGAAAAGCTGGAATATCCCAAGAGCTTGAATCGGAGTCATCTTCATCCTCTTCAGGCATCTCAACATCTTCTTCTTTTTCTTTCTCTTCAACATCCACTTCTTCATTCTCACCTTCCTTTTTCACTCTTACTTTATCCTCATCACTAAATAACTGAGGAATATTAAACGAACCACTCGCTGGTCTTGAAACTCCATTGAAGCCTGTGGCAATAACGGTGACTTTTATCTGATCCTTATTCAATCCGTTACCCTCACTTGTCCCAAATATAACCTGAGCATTAGGATCCAAGTTTTTAACAATCGATTTTGCAATATCATTAACCTCAGACATCTTCAAATCACTTCCTCCTGCAATACTAAACAAAACTCCTTTTGCCCCCTCAATAGAAGTTTCAAGCAAAGGAGAATTAATCGCTTTCTCAACTGCTTTAGTGCTTCTATCCTCTCCTTTAGCTCTCCCTACCCCGATAATGCTTGACCCTCGATCACGTAGTATTGATTCAATGTCAGAAAAATCTACGTTGATAATTCCCGGCACATTAATCAAATCAGCTATCGCCTCCACTCCGTTTCTCAAAACATCATCAATATACTCAAAGGCTTTTAGAATAGGTGTATCCTTGCTAATTACAGAAAAAATACGATCATTTGGAATCACTACCAAAGCATCAACCTTATCTCTGATCTGATCCACTCCTTCCTGAGCTATTGTCATCCTTTTAGAACCTTCGAATTTAAACGGTCTGGTTATTATCCCTACTGTTAATATACCTTTATTTTTAGAAATATCTGCGATAACGGGAGCTGCACCACTTCCAGTTCCTCCTCCAAAACCTGCAGTAACAAATACTATATCTGCGCCATCTAACAACTCTCCTATCTCCGAACGGTTTTCCTCCATGGCCTGCCGACCAATATCAGGATTCATACCAGCTCCCATTCCTTTGGTAAGAGCTTTTCCAATATGAATTCTGTTACTAACACTCGCCTCTTCTAAGTCTTGAGCATCAGTGTTAACCGCTATATACTCCACCCCTTTCATGTTACTTTTATCTTTCATTCGACTAACAATATTTCCACCCGCTCCTCCGACTCCAACAACCTTTATGTTAGTAATACCAACATTACTTCTTTTTCTTTTCTTTTTTCTTGAGCTTTTTTTCTTCTTAGTTTTCTTCTTCCTTTTCTTGGACTTACTCTTCTTTTTGCTTTTCTTTTTTTCTCCCTTAGCTTTTTTTATTTCAGCCTTCGAATGGGCTGTCATATGTGCCCCTAAGTTATAATAAAGCTTATTACAAACAGGACACCTTTTTCTTTTTTTATTTTTCTTTTTTGCCATAATTAGTTTTATTTATAAAATAATTTTAAAATCTTAAACTTATTTAATCAACTTAAGGTATCAATTTACCAACAATATTTTTCAAAAAACTAACCGGATTAGAAGGACCGTCCAACTCTTTATTCCCCCAGACTACTAAACCAACCGCTCCTGAAAACTCCGGATCCTCAATCAACTCTTTATAAGTTGGATTAGAAATCTCCAACTCCTCTACCCGAGGATACCCTATCTGAACCGGAAGCTTCAGCTCCCGCTTAACCAGATCATCCATCCCGGATATTTTTACCCCTCCTCCACACATTACAACTCCTGCCGGAAACTGCACTGAATCAGTCATTTCCTTCAACTCCTCATCAACCAATTCAAGGATCTCTTCCAATCTAACCTCAATAATCTCGGAAAGAAATCTTTTGGAAAAGTTAACATCATCATCCTCATCTACCGACGAATCAAATTCTGACAACTTAATTTTATCCTTTCTTGAAACTTCTTTTGATAAAGCGTATCCATATACTTTCTTTAATTTCTCTGCTATATCAACAGATATCTTCAACCCAACCGCAATATCATTAGTTACATAGTCAGAACCCACCGGCAAACTCCGTGCGTGAATAACCTTTCCTTCCTTCCAAGCTGCCAAAGATGTGGTTCCTCCCCCAAAATCAACTAACACCACCCCTAGCTCTTTCTGTCGTTTAGACAAAACAGCTTTTTCCGAAGCAAAAGGAACAAACACAACACCTGTTACCTCTCCCCCTGCTTTATCTATCGTTTTCAATAACTGGTTTATCCTGGGAGCGAAAGCTTTAATCATTAAAGTAGATACCTCTAAACGACTTCCTGTCATCCCGATAGGACTTCGAATATCACCCACATCATCAACAGCAAACTCAGTTATTATGTTATGTAAAACAGTATAATTTTTTGCATTTATAGCCTGCGAAGCCTGAATAACTCGATCTATATCATCTTGTTGAATTTCTTGATCAGCTCTTGAAACCGCCACAATACCTTTTGAGGCTTTTGGTTTAATATGTTTCCCGTTAACGCTTATAAAAATATTTTGGGTAGCCTTTTTAGAAATATTATTCAAATCAACAACTATTTTTCTAAAAACTTTCAATGCTTCATCAGGATCAGATAAAACTCCTTTCATGATCCCCGCTGAACGATGAGTAAAAGCAGAAATCACCGACAAAGATCCATCCTTTTTTCTAGCAGCAACAACACACTTTATCGAAGAAGTTCCTATATCCAAACCTGTAATTATGTTATTCATATCTCAAAATAAAAAATAAATATTAGCTTTCTAATCCTAAATAATCAAAAATCTTATCTTCAACAGACTCCATTTTAATAGTATCATCTTCACGATTGTGTGTATAGCCTAATAAGTGTAGTAAGCCATGGATTGCTACTCTAACTAAATCCATATCCCTGTCTTTAATAAAATCAGGAGCTAAATAAATTTCCCCCAACCTAAGCAATTTGCTTTTTGGTTTGGGGGAATCATCCTCAAAACTTAAAACTGTCGTTGGTCCTTTTTTATCTCTTGACCTCTCATTAATTACAGCCATCTCATCATTAGAAACTAAAGCAATCTCCACCAACACACCATCTTTCTCTAAATAATTAAGAGTCTTAATTATTTTTTTCTCAAGATTGTCCTTTAACTCAGAAAATTTTTCATCACTAACTACGTCTACCGAAAGGGCCATGACCGTACCTTCTTAATTTTTCAATTTCCTTCTTTTTCTCTTCCCTATACAAAGCAGACTTTCTTCTCTGATTTTTATTAGGTGGTTTTTGATGGTATAGCTTTTTTCTAGCCTCCCTTAAAATACCGCTCCTTCTTATCTTTCGATTAAAGCGGTAAAAAAGAGAATTAAAATTCTCACCTTTTCTTTTATTTACTCTTACTGACATATTTTTTATATAACTTTTAACATTTGATATAGTACCTTCTCACTTAATCACTTGTCAAATATAATCTACCCTTCTTCCCTAATTTTCCCCGCAATCTCAGCTATCTCTTCCTCCGGTGGATTATCAACTACACTGTTCAACGAACTTCCTCCATCCCCCTCAAACCTCGGAATTATATGAAAATGAATATGATTAACTTCCTGACCGGACACGGACCCATGATTTAATCCCATAGTAAAACCTTTCGGGCTCAAAGCTTCATTAATCATATTTACTACTTTCTTAACTGCGGAAAACAAAGGTTTAATCTCTTCTTCAGGTAACTCTAAAATATTAGAAGCATGAACCTTAGGAATCACCATCACATGTCCTGGTGCCTTAGGATGAATATCCATCACCGTTATCACATGATCATCCTCAAAAACTTTTTCTGCCGGAATATCTCCTTTTATCATTTTACAAAATATACAATCTTTCATAATAAAATTTTAACACATTAAGAATTTATTTTCTTCAATCGTCGCTTAGCTTCATCAACCATCTTTTCCAAAGGAATGCTCTCTTGAGAGCCTGAATCCAACTCCCTGATCATTACCGTATCTTCAAACACTTCCTTCTGACCATAAATCAAGACAAGCCCCGCATCACTTCTTTCTGCTATTTCTAACTGATTCTTTAAAGTATTATTCTCCATCGATTCCAAAACAACAATTCCTCTATCCCTGAATCTATTCATCAAGGTAACACTTGATTTCTTAGCCTCTCCACCAATAGCAATAAAGAATACCTTTTTCTTCCTTCTCCCAATCTTCGGCGTAAACCCATTACCTCTCAAGTACTTCACTAATGAATCAACATCCAGCACTGCTCCGGTTGCATTCAAGCTAGGCCCTCCAATTCTTTCTGATAAATAATCCTCCCGACCTCCCGTTACTACAGGAACGTCGTATTCTTCATCAGGATAAATCTCAAAAACAAGCCTGTTGTGATAATCTTTATTACCTAATAAATATGGATCAGGAATATAATTTATTTCATTATCCTCTATCAACTCAAGTATATCCTGAAAATACTTTTCACAATCATCACATAAATGATCCAAAATATTAGGGGCGTCTTTCATAACTTTCTTACATTTATCTTTATCACATCTCAAAAGCCTCAAAATATCTGTCTCATACCTTTTCTTACAATCTTTGCAAATTTCATCTTTGTGATAACGATAATAATGTTTTAACTTCTTCCTAAACTCCGGTCTACACTCTCGACAACCAGCAATATTAACCTTCAATACAGGATCTCTAACTTTTAACCTTCCTAATAAATCAACCATGGCTATAACAACCTGAGCATCATAAACCGGATTCCCCCCACCGATAATCTGGAAACCAAGCTTTCTAAACTGTCTTTTTTCTCCTTTTCTATTTTTTATAAACACCGGACCATGAGCATACGTCTTCAAAGGAAATGAAAAATGACCCAACTGATGTTCTAAATAACTTCTCATTATCGGGATTAATATATCGGGTCTCAACGCCATCTTAGTCCTTGTTCCTGCCTTAAACGTAAAAAGCTTCTTATTAGCTGCTTTTGTATCTTCTCCTAAAGCTCTCTCAAAAAGTTCTGCTCTTTCAATAACGGGAGTATCTACATAATGAAAGTGGTGCATCCTTGCTGTTTTTTCACCCGCTCTCTGAATCATCTTCCACCATTTAGACTTCTCTGGTGAAACATCATCTATCCCTTCTAATCCTTTAACCTTTTCGCTGTCGTCCTTTGATTTATTTTTTTTAGTCATAATTTAATTTAAAAATTTAATAAGCAGGTTTAGAAATTGCCATAGCTTCCTTAATCGGCCAAAGCCTGAAACGAACTAATCCCACTATCTTATTCTCGCTTAAAGGACCCCAATTCCTTGAGTCAAAACTAAACCCTCTGTTGTCCCCCATCACAAAGTATTCATTCTCCCCTAACTTCTTCTCATAATCCTCTCTTTGATTCACATTCAAAACATATCCTTCTTCTAATCTTTTCAATTCATCTCCTTTATAAACACTAACCTTTCCATTATCAATTACCACCCTCTCTCCGGGTAATCCGATAATCCTCTTTATATAAAATGAGGAGCCGTTAATCGGATCCCTAAAAACAACAACCTCTCCCCTTTCTGGTTCTCTAAATCTATAAGCCAGCTCATCAACTAATAAATAATTACCATTCTCAAACGTTGGCTCCATACTAGAACCGCTAACCAAAAAAGGCTGAGTAACAAATGTCCTTATAAGCATCACTGCAACAACCGCAATTATCACAGTTTCAAATATTTCCAAAAATGACCAAAATATCTTTTTCATAAAATTTCGATTTTTTACAATACAAGCTATGTGGTAATATTAAGAAAAATGAAAGTAAATTTCAATGTCAACAACATAAAACTATTTATCGGCCTTGGAAACCCCGATAAAAAATACACAAACACCTATCATAATATAGGCCATCATTTCATACATTATCTAAATAAAAATATCGATCTTCCTAATACCAAAACTCTCACCTCCACAACGTACATGAATCAATCAGGTCAGTTTGTAAAAGAAAAGTTACAATACTTTAAGCTCACCCCCGATCAACTCCTCATAATCCATGATGACTCTGATATAGAGCTAAGTCAATACAAACTCTCCTTCAATAGAGGCTCGGCCGGTCATAAAGGAATAAACTCTATCATCAACCATCTCAACACCAAAGAGTTCTGGCGGCTCCGAATAGGAATAAGACCCAAAAACTTCAAAGGGAAAGCAGAAAAATTTGTTCTTAAAAAAATATCAAAGGACAACCAACAAGAATTTAAAACTACCTTTAAAGAAATAATTAAAAGCTTAAGCCTTAATTAAAAACCTCCAGGATTATAAGAAAACTCTACATTAAAATCTACAAAATTACCTTCCGAGGTTAAAATATTCGAAAAAGGCAATCTTACATTACTAAAATGCGAATCATCCCTTAAAGCATTTTTAAAATCAATTACTTTATCATAACTTGGAACACTCCCGGACATATTAACAGTGTTCTTCTCACAAGAAACACTTACACTACCTATAATAACCTCATAATTTGAAGCTACCTTATTTATCTGCTCCAAAACATCCATAACATCCACCCCACCCTCTTTAACTTTACCCACGGCTTCCACCAAACCATTAAATCTTTTTACACTAGCTCTTAACTCAGCTTCATCCGTCTGCTCAAAATCCAAGTTAAACATTTTTAATCTATTCTCTAAAGTTTCCGGTTGAGTTTTTAAAAGAAACAAAGAACCGCTCATGAGAATAAGGAAGGTTGAAATGATCCCTATCAACAAATTCCTCCACAAGGATATGAAACTAAACATCTGCTCTTTAAAGAACATATCCTCTACTCTATAAACTCCCAGGTTAACATAACGATCCTTGCTCCTGTCCCACTGCCCTCTCAAAGCAGAACCTAATACTGGATACCAAGCAGGTGATAAAGGCTTTATGTTCGTCTGCAAAGGAGCCGCCTGAACCCCAAAATTCCCCTCCAAAACCTTCTTCACCTCTCCTGACAAACCAGGCGCCACCACAAAAACATACTTTAAGTTCTCATTAAACCTACTGGATGTAAAGTTAACCACCTTCCTTACCTCCTCTATTAAAACTTTATCAAACAACTCTCTGCTAATCTTCTTGTTGTTCCCCTGAATAGATTTCCAAGATTTATAGTAATCAAAATAAATAGAACCGCTTCTTAATAAAAACAAATCTATTCCGTCACCTGAAACATTCAATACCAAAAAGGACTCTTTTCTGGGACCTACTGAATTATTAATCGTCCAAGATAAAGCCAAAGAAGGAAACTCAAATATCATCGGCATAAAGTTTGACTGAGCCAAAAGATCTCTAAACTTATCCACTACTGACTTATCTGCAAAAGCTCCTAATAATTCATACTTATCCTCCGTCTCGTTAATCAACTGCCAACTCATATAAGCGTTCTCGGCCGGAATAGGAGATATCATTTCCAAGTTCAACTCCGCTACATCCTCCATCCTCTTATCCCCTACATTCGGGATATTATAATTCTGAGTATAAGTAATAGCCGACGGTAAACAAACAATAGTCTTTAATCTCTCCTTAGGATTATTCGGGGAGATAAGTCCGTGAAGCTGATTTAAATAATACCCAAACTTTTCTTCATCCTGAACCTTTCCTCCTAAAACAACCCCGGGAGGAAGCTTCACCGAAAAAGTCTGCGCCTTATTACCTTCTCCCAACATTAAGTATCTCAAACTCGAATCAGTAACTTGTAACCCTCCCAACTTAGGTTTTGAGGATAGCTTCTCAAATATTCTAAATGTTTTTTTAAAAAAATTGTTATCCATAATAAAGTTCCCCTTTTATATATATTCTAACAAATATCTTAAACTTATACTGATTCTTCATTTATCGACTCCAGATTTACCTTCCCTGTCACTTGGTCAACCACTACCACTGCAACCACCTTCTTACTTCTGTTCCTCGCGGTTGCTACAGACTCAATATTGTAAACATATATATCTTGTGTATCATCAGAACTTCTTGAAACATCTACCGAAACCGAATCTTCCCCCACTGTTATCTCATAACTTACTCCTCCTGCCCCAAACTCTTTATTTCTCGAGATCTTCATTATCGCATCATAAATGCCTGTGTTAGCAGCCGATAAAGCTCTTACGGAAAGCCTCTCCCCTAAAGCACTGGCATTTACAAAAAAGGATATAAAAGAACCCGCCAACACGATCTCTATAATTATACCACCAACCAAAAGAACAAAAGGTAGGGCTATCTGTCCTTCTTTATTAATAATCTTAATATTTTTCATATCTTTAAATAACCAGAAGCTTACACTCTTTATAATACCAAAAATCGCCTCGTATCAGAATAAGATACGAGACGATCTCTATTACACAACAATATTTCTTTATTCAGAAGCACCAGATTGTGGAGCTTGCTGCTGACCTCCAGCAGGTACTTGTTGCTGCTGTGGCATCTGGCCAGTATTAGCTGGCTGCTGAGGCTGCAAGTTAGGATTATTCTCAAACAACTGTGCCATCTGCCCCTGCGAATCAAGACCAACAGTCCAGATTACATTCTCTTTATTCAAGTTCATGAAATCTCCTGGACCCCAAAACACATTCTCAAATTTCTGAACTGACAAAGGATTCTCTTCATTCTGGGTAACCTGAATTGTATAAACATTCTTCAATCCATAGTTTGGGAAATGAGTTAACTCCCCAAAGTATATATCTCCACTTGTAAGATACACAGCACTATACTGCGGAGCTGCGACTAACTTCCATACAACCCCTCCTACAATAAGGACAGCTAGAATTATAACAACTATTAATAATATTAAATTAGTTTTTTTCATTTTTTTATTCTTTAATTATCCTTTACAATAAGCGACCCTTTAATGTTCTTCCCTCCAGGACAAGCACTCTGACAAAGATAGGTAAATGTCCCTGGAGTCAAAGCTTGAAACTCAAGCTTCTTTTCTTCGCCTGGAGCTACAGTTTGATGAAGCCCCATATCAGGCAAAGCAATATCATACTCAACCTCTCCCCCTGCTAACTTTATGCTCACCGTGTCTCCTTTATTAACTACCATCTCATCAACACTATACCCTTCTTCTCCAGCAGTCATCTCAAACACTCTCAAACTTTTATCTGAACCCGGAGCAGCAGAAGTTTCTGTATCCGGTTCTGTAACCTCAACATCTTCATCAGGTATTTCTGGGTTAAAAGTTTCTGTACCGGCCCCCGTTCCTTCCGTTTCACCGTTCTCACCAAGATCCGCCCTTTCTCCATTGTTGCCACCCAGAGACATTGCTACCAAAACAATCACTACAAGAACTATTAACGCGACTAATATATTTCTTTTATTCATATTTTTTATTTTTAACCGTTTATTAGATTATAACAAATACGAAGACTTACTTTAAAGGCCTTTGTGGATAATTAAGTCAGTATATTCTCCTCGTCCATCAACCTTAAATCTCTCTTTCTCAAAGTATCTAACATCTCAAAATCAGAATCTATCTTAACAAGACGGCTGATATAATGACCGGAAATAAAGTTTGGCATCAATACATAATCAGCTCCTTCTTCATACAACATCTTAGCCTCCAGTTCACTATCCGCCCTTACTACAACCTTTGGGAACCCTTCATCACCTTTGTGTTTCCCTACCTTCGAAATCAACATCAAATTATCATCCAGGTTAGGACTAGTAGAAACTACCACTTTCGCCTTCGCAAAATCGACCTTTTCAAATATACCAACATCTGAAATATCGCCAAAAATAGCTTTATAACCTTTATCCCGAACTTTTTTAACAATCCCCGGATCAAAATCAATTATTAAAACATCATCCTTAGGCGCAGTTGAAGCCACCGCCTCCCCTGTTCTATGGCACCCTATCAAAATAATCGGCTCCTCTAACTTTTCTTCCTCAAAATCAATAGAATTTCTTTTTTTTCGTTCAAAAATATTTAAATACGGCGACAAAAACTCAAAAATAGCTTCGGCGTGAACAATCAAATACGTGGATACAGTAATAGTGACCACCCCCACGGCCGTAATCAAAGCTACCACCTCATCTCCAATATGCCCGATTCTTGATCCTAAAGCTACCAACAACAAACCAAACTCTGAAATCTGTGCTAAGGTCACTCCGGAGAAAAAACTAGTCCGTTTCTCATATCCCATTATTCCCATAACTATCATGATAATCAACGGCGTTCCTATTAACACAAACAAAGAAAATATTAATATTGGCCAGAACAATCCCGAAAAATTAGCCAACGCCATAGAGGAACCAAGAATCGCAAAAAACACCACTATAAAAAAGTCCCTTAAAGGCCTCACCTTCAAAGATATCTCAAAATTCTCTGATGAGTTAGCTAAAGCCAAACCAGCCAAGAAACCACCAATCTCTACAGAAAACCCAATCTCTTTTGTAATCGCCGCCATCACAAACAACCAAGCCAACGAACTCAAAAATAATAACTCACTGGACTTAGCAATCTTATTAAATATATAAGGAAACAAGTTCCTCCCTAAGAACAAAATAGCTCCAAACAAGAAAATTCCCTTAATCACTGTGAAAATAAGACCTTGATAGGAAAAGCTCGCCCCCGACTCAATCCCTGAAAGAGTAACTAACACTAAAATAGCTATAAAATCCTGGACCAAAAGAAAACCAATAGACAACTTTCCATACAAACTATTTATAGCCTTCTTGTCAGAAAGAAGCTGAACCACCACAATCGTACTTGAAAAAGCAAGCGCAATCGCTATATAAATAGACTCTATATACGCAAAACCAAATAAATTAGCAATCCCAAATCCCGCTAAAGCAGTAAACAAGACCTGCACTACTCCCCCGATAAGAGACTCCTTCCCTACCAGCTTTATCAACTTATAATTCATCTCTAACCCAACCAAGAAAAGAAGAAGCATTATCCCAATATCGGAAAAAGCCTGTAAAATCTCCTGATTATTAAAATTGAAAAATCCAAAATAAGCAATAACTACTCCGGTTGCTAAATAAGCCAACAAGGTTGGCTGCTTCAATAACTTAGCTATTATCCCTAATACTGATGCTAAGAGTAAAACTATTGCTATTTCTAATATTCCTCCTCCCATGTGTTTAAATTATTTAAATAATTAATTAATTATTACCACTTTCTATTCTTCCTCCTAATGTTCTCAACTCTTCTAATGCTAATTCTGCCTCAGACTTATTAGGTGACCTGCCGTGCCATCTAAAATCTCTTTCCATAAAATCAACTCCTTTACCAGGAACTGTATGAGTAATTATAACAGAAGGCTGTTCATAAATAGCCTTGGCCTCAGAAACAGCATCAATCACTGACTCTATATTATGACCATCTGCTTCTGCGACATGCCAGTTAAACGCTTCGTATTTCTCTATCAAAGGCTCCAAAGGCATTATATCTTCTGTAAAACCATCAATCTGAATATTATTCCTATCAACAAGAACAACTAATCTATGCATATCATGTCTCTTTTTCCCGGCATACATCACTGCTTCCCACCAATTCCCTTCTTGGTGTTCACCGTCTGAAGAGATAACATAAGTCCAGTTTTTTACATCATTCAAATTAGAACTCAACGCCATCCCAATCGCCTGTGAAAGACCAGAACCTAACGGGCCAGAAGTTGTCTCAATCCCCGGAACAGAACCCCTGTGAGGGTGACCTTGAAGCTTGCTGTTTATCTTTCTCAACTTTTTCAACTCCTCAACCGGAAAATATCCAGCATATGCTAACGTAGCATACAACACCGGTGCTACATGACCATTAGAAACAACCAACTTATCTCTTTTTTCCCATTCTGGATTATCCGGATCATGGTTTAGTATGTAAAAGTAAAAAGCTGTAAAAACATCAGCTAATCCTAAAGAACCGGCAGAGTGACCAGAACCTGCTTCTACCAACATCTCTATCACACATCTCCGAATATTATTCGCCTTTTTCTCTAAGCTTATTAATTTATGTTCAGGGATGCTCATTATATTTTTGAGTTTACGCTTCTTTTTAAAATCTTATACCTTTTCTCTGGATTAGGACTATCGAATATAAAAGACCCGGAGGCAACTACATCAACTCCTCTTTTCTTCAACTCTTTAGCAATCCGATCATCCACCCCTCCATCTACCTCAATTGTAACACCTGGAGCCTTTTCCAATAAAGTATTTATTCTCAAAAAAGTATCTCTCTGAAAAAACTGCCCCGACGGTCCTGGATCAACCCCTAAAATCTGAACTGCTTTCACCTCATCTAAATACCCAAAAAGATCTTCTATGTTAGTCTCGGGTATAACCGACAACATCAACTCCGCCCCGTATTTTTGGCATAACCCTAAGACTTCTTCTAAATCAAACTCAGACTCAATATGAACAATTACCCGGTTTACTCCCGTTTCTAACCAATCTTCTAAATATTCTTCTACATCAACCACCATTAAATGAACTTCTATGTAATAATTAAGGTCGCTTAAGTCTACCTTTTCTAAAAACTCCTCCGGATCATTCCAAGTTTCATAACCTGCAAACTCTCCATCAGAAATATCAATCTGGACCCAACCAGTTCCAAATTCTTTAGATATTTCTAATCTTCTTTTTAAGCAATTAAAATCCTTGCAATTTATTGTAGGGATAACATCCATAAAGCTTTATTTATTATCAACATCTTTTAAAACCTCCTCTTCAATTTGATAAATTTTATTCAATCTTCTTCTATACCTCTCCTCTCCGGAAAAAGGTGTTTCCAGCCAAGTAACCACTATTTTTTTAACCTCATCTTTGGATAAATAATCAGCTGCTAAAGAAAGTACATTTATATCATCATCGTTCCGAGCATCATAAGCTTGGTCAGGAGTAGCAATTAATCCTGAGCGTACATTCTTATACTTATTCGCCACAACATCCACCCCTACCCCCGAACCACAGATTAAAATCCCTCGAGAGTTTTCATACCCTAAACTGACCTTCTCCGCTACCTTTTTAGCATAATCAGGGTAATCATCTCCTTCTTGATATTTCTGACTCCCAACATCAACCACCTGATACCCCATGGAGCGAACAAGTTTTTCAACATACTCCTTTAACTGAAAACCTTTATGATCTGCTGCTAGATAAATAACCATATTAATTTAATTATACAACAATTATAAAAACTAAAAACCAAAGTTATCCTCCAACCACCTCAAAACTTCCCCTACATCACCTCCTCTATCATCACTACCCAAGACACCAATGAAAATATGTCGCTCCCTATTATTCTTCTCAAATCCCCAAACTGAAGCATACGTCTGGCCAGCCGTGCTTGACTGCCCATTCTTTACCCCTATCAATCTTGAATCATTATGAAACTCATTAAAAACCTCTAAATCATCAAAACTATTCGGCCCAAATATTTCATAACTTTCTCCTCTTGAAATATCAAAAATAAACTTCCTTTTCTCTAATATGTATTTAAATAGCTTTGACAAATCCCTCAACGTCGAAACATTACCCGCCTCTACCCCACTAGGGTCTAAAAACTCAGTATTTACCATATCTAATGAATCAGCTTTCTCGTTCATCTGGTAAATAAAATATTTCTCACCAATCATTGAAGCTATCGCTCTTCCCGCTCCGTTAGAAGACTGCTGTAACAAGGGATGTAATAAATCAAACGCTTTATAATACTCCCCCGCCTTTAAAGGATAGCTCTGCACTCGGTCTCTTAACATGTTTTCTGTGATGGTAACCCCTCTTTCAAGATATATTAACTCGCTCGCTACTGTAGCTGTCATTAGCTTAACCAATGAAGCTACCGGTTTTACTGAATCAATATTCTTATTCAAAATAACTTCTCCTGTATCCAGATCAGCTACAAAAGCTGCCTCCGCTGAAATATCAGGCGGTCTTAAAATAGAATCCTCGGGCACAATTTTAGAAAATAAACTAGGCTTCTCCTCAGTATCATAAACTAAAATCGGCATACCCTTTTCCACAAACTCAAAAACAGGCTTTGCATCCTCATCAGATAATCTGATACATCCTCCTGAATAACTTTGAGCCACCGGCTCTCCATCAGGATAATACGGCCAGCCGTGTATAAAAAAATTTCCATAAAACTGTATACTCCAAGGCATCCAAACATCACCTATTGAAGAAAAATGGTTTGTCTCTTTTGTCAACGCATTATACAAACCAGTTGGTGTTTCCCACCAGCTTCCTTCTCTTCCTTTACTCAACACAGAATATGATTTCTTTTCGTTACCTTTTTCATACAAGGTTAACTTCATGTCTTTTAAATTCACCGCCACAAAATCTTGGTTTTTCTCTATAAATTCCTGTTTCTTATCAATAAAACTTAACCTTCCTGAATTATTATCATCTCCTGAATAAATAAATGAATTTTGTTCATAACTTGGTTGATATATTTTTGTCTTAGGAGTTTGTTCATTCGATAACTCCTTATTCTTTACCCATAACTTTAAAGTAGCCCCTAAAGAGACGCTTAATAACACTAAAAGCAAAACAATTGCTGTTAAATATATATACTTTCTTTTCATTATTGAAATAATAACGCAAAAAACAATTTGTCCAGACAATCTATATCATCTCTGCAACCTTCTCCATATGCTTTATCAACGTAGATACATAACCAAACTCATTATCATACCAAGAAAACACCTTCACCAAGTCTCCATCGACTACTCTTGTGAAAGATAGGTCAGCTATTGCTCCGTAAGATTGACCTACAATATCTGAAGAAACTAACGAATCCTCGGTTACCTCAAATACTCCCTCCCACTCAGAACTTGAAGCAGCATCTTTTAAAACTTTATTTACCTCCTCTACCGAAGTTTCTTTTTCAGAAACAAAAGTTATATCAGCAACTGAACCTGCCGGAACAGGTACTCTCAAAGCTACACCATCAAACTTACCCTTCATCTCAGGAATTACCCGGGAAACAGCAATTGCTGCTCCGGTAGTAGAAGGAACAATATTACAAGCCGCCGCCCTCCCTCTTCTTGCTCTCCTTGAGGGACCATCAACTAAATTCTGACTTGATGTGTACCCGTGAATTGTATTCAAGATAGCTTTCTTTACCCCAATACTATCTTTCAAAATATCTATCACCGGAGAAACTGCATTTGTGGTACAAGAACCATTTGATGTTAGCACCGTTTTTTCAAAATCATCTTCATTAATCCCTACCAACACTGTTGTACCCTCAACTCCCTCTCTTCCTTTACCAGGAGCCGTAATTATTACCCTCTTCGCTCCTGCCTCTAAATGTTTTTTAGCTTTATCGTACTCGGTAAAAGCCCCAGTAGCCTCAACCACTAAATCAACCTCCAATTCCTCCCAAGGAAGCTCACTTGGGTCTTTTTCCTGAAAAAATCTTACCTCCTCGTCTCCTACAAACAAATTATCATCTTTAACCTCAACCTCCTCTGAAAACCTGCCGTAGACTGTATCATAGCTTAATAAATAAGATAAATTCTCAATATCAGCTAAATCATTAATGGCCACAACATCAAAGCCTTCTTTGTTATAAATTTCTCTAAAAAATAGACGGCCGATCCGCCCAAAACCATTTATTGCAATTTTACACATATTTATTTTTAAAATTAATTTAATCTAACGACCTAAATAACCTACCTCTCCCAACCAAATAACTTTTTCACAGAACTAATAACATTAGCCGCCCAACTCTGATTTGGAATAACTGACTCTATCTCAATCTTATCTCCCACCTCAACATCAAACATCCCAAATCTTCCTCCTCTTATCTCCAACACTCTATCTACCGACTCCGAAGGCTTATATATAGTAAGCTCAGATATATCCTTATCCGGTTCCGGCATTACATGTTCATCAACATCAACAATAACTTCATCCTTAATCCATAAAATATCAATAGGAATCTTCATCCCTTTCATCCAAATCCCATGTCTTTTCTCTTCCTCAAAAATAAATAACATTCCCTCATTATCTCCCATATACTTCACTCCTGCCAAACCCTGCTCCCGATCCTTACTTGTCAAAGCCACGTCTGCTAAAATAACCTGACCATCTATCACAATCCTAGCCTGCTTCTCCACCTGCTTAATCCTCAAAACCGAAGGTATCAAAGCCACTCCGAAAGCAAGCAAAAATCCAACTACTAAAAATAAAATTTTTCTTAAACCTGTCATATAAAAATATTATACCACGCTTTATACAGATAATTAATCCTTAATATAAATATTATCAATCCACCCTAAACTTTAATCTCAAAAAATTATGGAGTATAATCTTGAATGAACTAATAAAAACTCCAACAAAAAACCACACTATGAAAAAATTCACTCACCTCCACGTCCACTCCCACTACTCCATGCTAGATGGATTAGCAAAAATAGATGAGATAATAGACCAAGCAAAAGAATACAACATGGAAGCTGTGGCCTTAACAGACCACGGCAATTTATATGGCGCTATAGAGTTTTATAAAAAAGCAAAAGAAAATAATATCAAACCTATCTTGGGGCTAGAAGCATATTACACCACCAAAGGACGGGAGGTAAAAAAGAAAGGCGACCAAAGCAGATATCACCTTACCCTCCTTGCAAAAAATAACACCGGGTGGAAAAACCTTATCCAGATAGCTACCAAAGGCCACCTCGAAGGCTTCTATTACAAACCAAGAATAGATAACGAAATAATTAAACAACACCATGAAGGAATTATCTGTCTCTCAGGCTGTGTCGCCGGAGAAATACCTCAATTAATAAAGAAGAATAAACAGAAAAAAGCTTTAAAAAGAGCTCGGTGGTTCAAATCAATTTTCAAAGACGATTATTACATCGAGCTTCAGCAACATTCCAAAGAAACCCACAAGCACCTCAAAAAAATAGCTAAAGAAATAGACACTAAAACTGTCGCCACCCAAGATGTTCACTATATAAAAAAAGAAGACAAAGATGCTCATGAAACCCTCCTCGCCGTTCAGACAAAAAGCCCAATAGAGGATGATGATAGGATGTCCCTCAAAAAATTCGATCTTCATTTTGCTTCTCAAGAAGAAATGGAAAAATACTTTAAAAACAACCCTGAACCAGTTGAAACCACCCAAGAAATACAAAAGAAATGCAACGTTGAAATAGAACTCAACGAAAGTAAGATTCCTAACTTCAAAACCCCAAATGGGGAAACAGCTCAAGAATACCTAAAGAAATTAATCAAAAAAAGACTCCTCAAAAAATACAACAACGTTACCGATGAAATAAAGGAAAGAATAAAAATGGAGCTTGATGTTATCAAAAAAACTGGTTTTGCTGACTACTTCCTCATCGTTCAAGATTTCGTTCTTTGGGCCAAAAAACATAATATTGTAGTCGGGCCCGGAAGAGGCTCCGCAGCCGGAAGCATTGTTTCATATATTCTAGGCATTACCGATATAGACCCTATCAAATATGACCTCCTTTTTGAAAGGTTTCTTAACCCTGAAAGAATCCAGGTCCCTGATATTGATATTGACTTCACCGATACAAGAAGAGATGAAGTTATCGCCTATGTCAGAGAAAAATATGGCCAAAAAAATGTTGCTCAGATCATCACCTTCGGAACCATGGCTGCTCGAGCAGCAATAAGAGATGCTGGCCGAGCCCTTGGGTACTCATACGGCTTCTGTGATAAGTTAGCCAAACTAATTCCTTTTCAAACATCAATAGATGAAGCCTTAGAATCCGTCACCGAACTAAAAGAAAGATATGACTCCGAAAAGGACGTAAAAAAACTAATCGACTCCGCCAAAAAACTTGAAGGAGTGGTTCGCCATGCTTCTGTTCACGCCTGTGGAGTAGTAATCTCTCCAAAACCTCTTCCAAACTATGTTCCTCTTCAATACGCCCCTAAAGGAGACAATGATATTATCACTCAGTTTGAGATGCACAGCGTTGAAGATCTTGGTCTCCTAAAAATGGATTTCTTAGGATTAAAAAACCTCACCATTATCGAAAACGCCTTGGAGATAATAAAAGAAGAACATGATGAAGATATAAACATTAACGAACTTCCTTTAGATGATAAAGGAACATATGAACTCCTACGCCACGGTGAAACTACCGGCGTCTTCCAACTAGAATCATCCGGTATGAAACAGTACCTCAGAAAACTAAAACCTACCGAATTTGAAGACATCATCGCTATGATCTCCCTCTACCGACCAGGTCCAATTGATCTTATCCCCCACTACATAAAAAGAAAATTTGGCGAAGAAGAGGTTACATTCCTCCACCCTAAACTTGAACCTATCCTCGCCCCTACATACGGCATAGGAATCTACCAAGAACAAATGATGAGAATAGCCAGAGACCTGGCTGGTTTCTCATTAGGAGAAGCTGATGTCTTAAGAAAAGCAATCGGAAAAAAGATAAAATCTCTTCTCAATAAACAAAAGAAAAAACTAATCGACGGGATGGTAGAAAACGGAATTGATAAAAAAACAGCCAAAAAAATATGGGAACTCTTCCCTCCTTTCGCCAGGTATGGCTTCAACAGAAGTCATGCAGCCTCATACGCCATGATCGCTTATCAAACTGCGTACCTTAAAGCTCACTACCCAGTTGAGTTCATGACCGCTCTCTTAAATGTATCAGGAAACGATGTGGATAGAATAAGCTTCCTGATTAACGAAGCTAGAAATATGAACATAGAGGTTCTTCCTCCTGATATAAACCAGAGCTATAAAAACTTTACTATCGATGAAGACAAAAACATTAGATTCGGACTTCTTGCTGTCAAAAACATTGGAGAAAATATCGCTGAAGCCATTATCGAACAAAGAGCTCAAGGTGGACCTTTCAAAAAAATCACTGACCTTCTCTCCAGAGTTCATCACAAAGACATGAACAAAAAATCACTCGAAAGCCTCATCAAATGTGGTGCCTTGGACTCCTTCAACCAAAGCAGAGGAAAACTTCTAGCTAACATGGAAGAGATGCTCAAATTTAATCAAGCCTCTAAAAAGGCATCCAATAGCAACCAGGGTAATCTATTTGGAAAAAAATCAATGATGAAACTAAACCTCAAATCAGCTGATAAAGTCAGCAAACGAAAACTTCTTTCCTGGGAAAAAGAACTTCTTGGTCTTTATCTAACAGATCATCCTTTTAATAAGTATGTAAATAAACTAAGCAGAAAAGTTACCCCAATAGGAGAAATAATCAACACAGAAGAACGCAGAAATTACTACATAACTGCCGGACTGATCTCTAATATCAAAAAAATATTCACTAAAAACGGCAAACCTATGCTTTTCGTAAAATTAGAAGATCAGGAACACTCAATGGAAATTCTGGTCTTTGCCGACACTCTTCAAAAAAGTAGTGACCTCTGGAAAGAAAACAGAGTCGTTATCGTAAAAGGAAGACTATCAAAAAGAGACGAGGAGCCTAAACTAATCTGCAATAAAGTAAAATCCATCTAACCCACTACACATCAAGCATATATTGTGTATAATCAAAATAATGAATCAAAATCAAAAAATTGAAAATATACGTCACTCTCTTTCACATCTTTTAGCCGCCGCAATCTTAGACACTTACCCCGGCACTAAACTCGGAATAGGCCCAACAATAGAAAACGGCTTCTATTACGACTTCCTCTTCCCTGAAGATACTTCAGTAAGTAAGGAAGATCTCAAAAAAATAGAAGCAAAGATGCGTACATACATAAAGGAAGGTTTACCTTTCTCAAAAGAAAAAATTTCTGAAGAAAAAGCTAAAGAAATTTTTAAAAACGAAAAATTCAAGCTGGACCTAATTAATGAATACGTCCAAGAAGGCAAAAAACTTTCCATATACAAAACAGGAGACATCTTCACAGATCTCTGCAGCGGAGACCACGTAAAAAACACTAAGGAAATAAATCCTGAAGCTTTCCAACTTACAAACATCGCCGGAGCGTACTGGCGAGGCGATGAATCAAATCAAATGCTTACAAGAATTTATGGAGTTGCTTTCCAAACCAAAGAAGAACTGGAAAAATATCTTGAAAACCTCAAAAAAGCTAAAGAAAGAGATCATAGAAAACTCGGTAAAGAACTAGGCCTCTTTGTCTTTTCTGATCTTGTTGGACCAGGTCTCCCAATCTTTACCCCTAAAGGAAAAAGGATTCTTGACGCTATCAAAAACTACTCCCGAGAACTAAGAAAAGAAATGGGGTATCAAGAAGTACAAACCCCTCAAATAAATAAAGCTGATCTTTTCAAAAAATCCGGCCATTATGAAAAATATCAGAACGATATGTTCGAAGCACACACTCACTACACAGACAATGAATACTACATCAAACCTATGAACTGCCCTCAGCATACAAGAATATACGCCAGCAAGCTAAGAAGCTACAGAGATCTACCAATTAGATACGCTGACTTTGCCATGCTATACAGAGACGAACAGCCCGGAGAACTTTCCGGCTTAACCCGCCTCCGATCATTCTCCCAAGATGACGGCCATAGTTTTTGCCGTGAAGACCAGATTGGTGAAGAGTTTGAAAAAGCCCTAACAGGTGTAAACAAAGCTCTAGAAACCTACGGTCTCGATTATTTCATCCGTCTTTCTTTCTGGGATGAATCAGACAAAGACTCATACCTGGGAGATGAAAAACTCTGGGAAAAATCCCAAAGTAAACTAAAAGAACTAGTAGAAGAAAAAAATATCGACTTTGAGATTGAAGAAGGAGAGGCTGCTTTCTACGGCCCCAAAATGGACTTTATTGTCAAAGACTCTTTAGGCCGAGAATGGCAAATATCAACCATCCAGCTAGACATTAATATGCCTTCCCGGTTTGAGCTAGAATATGTTGATGAAAATGGAGACAGGCAAACCCCAATAATGATTCATTCTGCTTTAGTAGGTTCTCCAGAAAGATTCTTCGGTATCCTTATCGAACATTACAACGGAGACTTCCCAACCTGGTTAGCTCCAATTCAAGTAAAAATCCTCCCAATAGCAGAGGATCACTTTGAATATTGTGAAAACATAAAAGAAAAACTTGAAGAAGTCCAGGTATACGTTGAAATAGATAAATCCGATGACAGCCTAGGAAAGAAAATAAGGAACGCTGAAACAAACAAAATTCCATATATCTTAGTAATCGGTGATAATGAAATTGAAGCTAACTCAGTAAATGTTAGAGAACGAGGTAAAAAAGACACCGAGGATATGAACATTGATGGCTTCCTCAATAAGATCACCTCTGAAATTAAAGAAAGAAAATAAAAGTGACAAATAAAACAAAAGTGGTCTGTATTGTTGGTCCTACTGCTTCTGGAAAAAGCGACCTCGCCATTGAGGTCGCTAAAGTTTTTAATGGAGAAATAATATCCGCTGACTCCCGTCAGGTATACAAAAACATGGATATCGGCTCAAACAAAGTCCCCATCACCAAAAAGGACAACAAACTCTACTCCGAAAATATCCAACATCACCTAATTGATGTTGCTAACCCTAAAGAAAAATTCACAGTTGTCGACTTCAAAAAACTCGCCAAAAAAGCTATTAAAAAAATAAAAAATAGAAATCACCTCCCAATTATCGCCGGAGGCACCGGCTTCTATATCGACACCCTAATTTACAACCTAAAAATCCCAGAAGTTCCTCCCCAGCCAGATATAAGAAAAAAACTAAATAAAAAGTCAAAAGAAAAGCTATACAAAAAACTAAAAGAAAAAGATCCAGAAAGAGCAGAAGATATCCACCCCAACAACAAACAAAGAATCATCCGAGCTCTAGAGATAATAGAGGTAACCGGAAAGCCTGTCCCCAAAAACGACTACTCCACCTCTCCTTACAACCCATTGTTCATAGGCTTAAAAATAAAAAGAGAGAACTTCAAAGAGAGATTAAAAAAAAGATTAATAACAAGACTAAATAAAGGACTATTAAACGAAACAAAAAAACTCCATAAAGATGGAGTTTCCTGGAAACGTCTTGAATCTTTTGGCTTAGAATACCGCTACTCTGCTCAATATCTTCAGAACAAAATTTCAAAAAAGAAAATGATTGAAAAAATTGTCACCGAAAGCTATCAATATGCAAAACGCCAAATGACATGGTTCAAAAAAAATGAATCCATTCATTGGGTAGAATACAAAGAAAAAGACAAAGCAATAAAACTAGTTAAAGAATTTATTAAATAACTCACACCGATGAGTTATTTAATATAATACTAATTACTCGTCCTTCAGTACCTCTTTCAAAATCTTAGCTGACTCTTGAGGATCTGCCTGTCCCTTACTCTTCTTCATGATCTGACCAACTAAAAACTTTATTGCTTCTTCCTTTCCATTTCTGTAATCAGAAACAGCATCTTCATTCTCATCTATTACCTCCTCAGCCATACTCTTCAACTCATCCCCTCCTCCGATAACCTCAAAATCTCCTTCCTCCTTTATCGTCTCCGGATCCTTCCCGGTCTCAAACATTTCCAACAACATATCCTTAGCCAATCTACTTGATAACTCACCTGACGAAGATAAATAAACAAAGTGAGCAAAATCCTCCGGGTCTATTTTTACATTCTTAAACTCTACCCCTTTATCACTCATTAAACCTCTTAAATCACCTGTTAAGTAATGATACAAAGCTTTTATATCCACCTCATCAAATGTTTTAAGCTCAGAAACAGCTTCTTCAAAGTACTCTGCTTCAAGCTTGTTATTAACTAAAGTTTCAACATCTTCTTCTGACAAACCAAATTCTTCTACAAACCTTTTTCTTTTTTGTTTAGGCAATTCAGGTAAATCTCTTTCCATTCCTTCAATATCCCAATCGGATAAATCAAGCGGTGGAAGATCAGGTTCAGGAAAATAACGATAATCATGAGCTTCCTCCTTACTCCTCTGAGAAAAAGTTTTCTGTTTCTCAGGATCCCAACCTCTCGTTTCCTGCTCCACTTCTCCTCCATCTTCCAAAATCTTCTTCTGTCTCTTTACCTCATACTCAATTGCTCCAGCTACTGCCTTAAAAGAGTTTATATTCTTCAACTCTACCTTTGTTCCCATATCCAAGCTAATATTTGCCTCAACTCTCATCTCTCCTTTCTCCATATCAGCTTTAGAAACTCCAAGGTACTTCAAAATAAGTTGGAGTTCTTTTGCAAACTCCACAACCTCCTCAACACTCCTCATGTCCGGCTCTGTTACTAACTCTGCCAAGGGAGTACCTGCTCGATTATAATCTACCAAGCTATCCCCATCACCAGCATGAACCAAACTACCAGCATCCTCTTCTAAATGAACCCTCGTGATATCTACACCACAAAGTTCACCCCCTGATACAAGAGGTTCATCATACTGAGAAATTTGAAATCCTTTTGGAAGATCTGGATAAAAATAGCTTTTGCGATCAAAATGAGTAGTCTTTGCAATATCACCTCCTAACGCAAGCCCTAACATCACAACCTTTCTAACCGCCTCTTCATTTATAACAGGAAGAGTTCCGGGATGAGCTAAACAAACAGGACAAACATTAACGTTTGGCTTTTCCTCACCTGAATCATTCCGGCAAGAACAAAACATCTTCGTTTCTGTATCCAGTCTGGCATGTATTTCTAAACCTATTGTTGGCTGGTATTTTCTCTTAGGCATATAAGTTAATTATACATAAAAATTTAAACTTAAAAAATAAAATGGCTCATTCCTGAGCCATTTTAAAACACAATAATTTTCTACATTTACTTCTCTACTTCAATCCCCATATTCCGTGCAGTCCCCTTAATAATTTTTACGGCTGCATCCATATCATCAGCGTTCAAATCCTCCATCTTTCTCTCTGCTATCTTTTCTAAATCAGCTCTAGTTACAGTACCTACTTTATTCTTATTTGGTTCACCAGAACCTTTTTCTATTCCTGCTGCTTTCTTTAACAAGAAAGAAGCGGGTGGGGTTTTAAACTCAAGATCAAAACTTCTATCTTCATATACTGTAATCTCTACAGGAATAAGTTCTCCATTCATATCCTTGGTCTCCTCGTTAAACCTGCTTACAAAATCACCTATATTAATACCATGTTGACCTAACGCAGGACCAATAGGTGGTGCTGCAGTAGCCTGACCGGCATGTATCTGAAGCTTTAATGTTGTTTTTATATCCTTAGCCATGTTTTATTATTTATTATATTTTTTCTACTTGTAAGGTATCTAACTCAACGGTTGTATCTCGACCAAATATTGGAACAACCACCTTAATCTTTCCTCGGCTTTCATCAACCTCTGCCACCTTACCATCATAATCTTTGAATGGACCGTCTGTGATCTTAACAGACTCACCTTTTTCAAAATCAACTTTATGAGTAGGTTCTTCTTGCTTCATTCTATTCATAATGTCATCAACCTCTTCTTTAGAAAGAGGGGTTGGGTTCTTCGGATCTGAAGAAACAAAACCTGCTACTCGAGGAGTATTCCTAACTACATACCAGGAATCCTGGTCTAAAATCATATCAACCAAAACATATCCTTGGAATATCTTTTCTTCAACAACTTTTCGTTTTCCTCCCTTTATCTTAATCTTTGCCTCTTTCGGAACAATAACATTAAATATCTTATCCTCCATTGCTAACGATTCCACTCTTTGTTTTAAATACCTAGTTACCGCATCTTCATATCCAGAGTATGTATGAACAGCATACCAATGTCTTTCTTTTCCTTCATCAGAGGTTCCTAATATAGTTTGATGATTATTATTTTTATCCTTACTCATAATTTATACGATGAGTTTTAAAATGTTAGTAAAAGCATAATCAAGTAATCCTAAATAAATAGCCACCGCTAAAGAAATACCTATCACAAACAAGGTATATTTTATAGTTTCTTTTCGGCTGGGCCAATTAACCTTTTTGATCTCTTGACGAGCCTCCTTTAAAAAGTTTTTTATCTTATTAAACATCTCTTTTATATAATTAACTCTTAAATAGAGTAATACTTAAAACAGCTAATTGTCAAATTAAATATCAAGATTTTTAACCGCTTTAGCATGAGCCTGAATAAACTTCTTTCTTGGTTTTACATCACCTCCCATCAATACATCAAACATCTTATCCGCTTCAGCGGCATCCTCTATCTCCACTCTTTTTAATATTCTATTCTCAGGATTCATTGTTGTTTCCCATAACTGACCAGGGTTCATCTCTCCTAAACCTTTATACCTCTGCACACTAACTTTGTTCCCCATCTCCTTCTCTAACTCCTTGCGCTCATCTTCTGTATATGCATACTCACTTCTTCTTCCTCTAGTTAGCTGATACAAAGGAGGTTTAGCAATGTACAAATGACCCTGTTCTATGATTTCTTCAAAATATCGATAAAACAAGGTAAGCAATAACGTTCTAATATGAGCTCCATCTACATCAGCATCTGTCATAATTACCACCTTCCCATACCTTAACTTTGAAATATCAAAATTATCCGAAATAGCTGTCCCTAGAGCAATAACCAAAGATTTTATCTCTTTATTCTTAAGCATTCTATCAATTCTTGCTTTCTCCACATTCAGTATTTTCCCCTTCAATGGTAAAATTGCTTGCGTCTTTTTGTTCCGCCCTCCTTTTGCGCTATTATGAACAAATACTCCTGAAGCAAGGGCAAAATTATGAGTTTCTTCTACTTCTAGATCATACACATCCATCTTCTCTTCTATACCCTCAACATTAACAATCTTGTGGTTGTAATTAATAGCAGCCTCCTTTAGCTTTTCATCACTGTTTTCAAAAAATCTTTCTTTTATAGTGTCATACCTAATCAAGCTTTTATCCCCTGTTCTTTTTCTAATATTATTATACTCTTCTGTATCAATCTCTCCTCTCTCCTCATATATTCTATTTAAAGCTTCCAAGGCTTTATTTTTGTAAGTTTTATTATAGGCTTTTTTCCGCTTTCTTCTAAATTCCTCCGTCCATTGTTCTTTTGTTTTTTTCGCTCGCCACTCTCTCAATTCTGAATCTTCCCACTGTTTTTTTGCTATCTTGGATAACCTTTCCTTTTTCTCAGGATGGTCTTCAAAATATTTTTCTACCCTCTTTGAACGCTTCTCTCTATTCTCCGGTTTTGACCAATATTTTTTTTGTTCCTCGTTTAAAAGTTTTTTAACTTTCTTTCTATATTCTTTGTTAGAATTATAAAATTCTAAGAACTTCTTAGTCATATATTTTTTGTATTCATCATCCTCCCATTGTTTCTTTGCTCTCTTACTTAACATTTTTCTCATTTTAGGGGTAGTCATTGCCTTCCTTATTTTTTCCCTAAACTCTGGTTTTTTTCTAATCTTCCTCAGTTTCTCTCTAACCTCAGGCTTGTGCAAATTCTTCTCCGCCATCTCTCTATGAAGATTCAGATGATCTCCCTTTTCCATACGAACTAAATTACTTGGGTTATTGTTCAGTTTATCAAAGTCCTTATGGTGAACATGAGAATTCTCAATTCTTTCATATTTATCTTTATCAAGATTATATTTATCACTCAATAAATGTGTAAATATCCACTTATCTTTCCTTGGGTCAAAAACCATTTCATAACCATCGATAGTAATCTTTCCTCCTTTCTCAGATAATTTCCTTCTCAAAGGCATGACTGAATCACCTTCTTTTAAATCTTTTGCTTCTTTATAACTACCGTCTCTAAGCATAAATTTATGATCAGGAGTACATTTTATTTTCTTTCCGTTATCAAGCTTTACACTTATAACCTTTACATTCTTTTTAGTCACTCTAGGATTTTTAATTGGAGCTACCCCAACACTCCCATTATTTTTGATGGTATAACAATAATTCTTCTTACCCTCCTTTGCCTCCTCTACTAACTTCTCAAAACTAACATTTCTCCCATCAGCAAGCGCTACCTTTGTGTCCCCAGAAAAACAACCTCCGGCTGAGTCTCCCTCAACGATGAACAACTCCGACTCCTCAGGCTTTCTTGAGATACAATCAGCTAACTTTCCTGGCAAAGAAAGTCCATCAAGTGCTCCTTTTCTCAATACTGTATCCTTTGCTGCTTTAGCAGCCTTCCTTGCCTTAGCAGCCAACATATTTTTCTTTAAAATCTTCTTTGCATCAGAAGGATGTCTCTCCAAAAACTCAGTTAGTGCTTCATTCATTACTGTCTCCACTGCACTTCTTGCCTCAGGATTACCCAATCTCGCTTTCGTCTGCCCCTCAAACTGTGGCTCAAGAGGAGAACTCAACTTCACAGAAACAGCTACAACCAATCCTTCTCTTACATCCTGACCGGTAAAGTTATCATCAGAATCCTTCAGAATCTCCTCATTCCTTGCATAGTCGTTTAAAGACCTGGTTAATGCTGATCTAAACCCAGTCAAATGCATTCCTCCGTCAGCTGTATCAATATTATTCGCAAAAGTATGTTCTTCACACTCCACATCATCTGTGTACGCAAAAGTTACCTCAATATCTATATTATCCTGCTCTTTATGAACATAGAATACATTATTATGAATCATCTTTGCGTTACCGATAAGATACTGGAGATAAGATTTTAAACCTCCTTCAAAATAAAAACCGTAAGATTGAGAAGTATCCTTTCTTTTGTCTAAAACATCAATTCTCAACCCCTTAGTTAAGTACGCTTGCTGTCTAAGATGGTTAATTATTCTATTAAAATTAAACCTAGCACTGTCTGTAAAAATATCTGGATCTGGTTTAAAGGTAACCGTGGTCCCTGTATTATCATGTTTCCCTTTCTCTTTTTTAACCTTTCCTTCTGGAACTCCTTTTTTATACTCCTGAACATACTTCTTACCATCCCGGCGAACCTCAGCCTTTAACCATTTCGACAAAGCGTTGACCACCGAAACACCTACACCGTGTAAACCACCAGCAACCTTGTATGAATCACCTCCAAACTTTCCTCCAGCATGCAAGGTAGTCATTACTGTCTCAAGAGCTGATTTTCCACTTTGCTTATGCTTCTCCACCGGAATCCCTCGCCCGTTATCCGTAACTTTCACCTTGTTATCAGGCAACAACTCTAAGATAACTCGGTCAGCATACCCGGCCATTGCTTCATCAATAGCGTTATCCATAACCTCCCAAATCAAATGATGAAACCCGTCAGAGCCAGTAGAACCAATATACATTCCTGGTCTTCTCCTCACTGGATCCAACCCCTCTAATACATATATATCCTCTGCCCCATAATCTGACTTTTCTAAAGGCTTCCTTCTTTTTTTACTTTTTTTCTTCTTTTTTGCCATATTTTTCTTTATTTCACCTTAATTTAACAAATTTAAAGAACCCTGATAAGGGCCTCCTTACCTTCATAATATCAAAAAAAGCCCCTCAAAACAACTACCCAAACCTCCAAAAGGGTGGACAAAACAAATAAATTACGATAACATTGAACAGAAGTAATTCAGATCTAAATAAACAAAAATATGAAAAAAGAAATACATCCAGAATATCACAACAAAGCCAAAATAAAGTGCGCTTGCGGCAACACCCTTACCGTAGGGTCAACCAAAGAAAAAATCGAGGTTGAGGTTTGCAGCAACTGTCATCCTTTTTACACTGGCAAAAAACAGCTTGTGGACACTGCTGGAAGAGCTGAGAAGTTTAAAGCAAGACAACAAAAAGCTAAACAAAGTAAAAAGAAATAAATATGGCTATCAAACTAAAAGTAAAAGAAAGAAAGGTGTTAGGCAAAAAGGTAAAAAACCTCCGCAAGGAAGGTATTATTCCTGCTGAGCTTTTCGGTCCTAAAATAGAAAATAAACATCTTTCAGTATCATACAGTGACTTTATAGATGTATATAAAAAGGCTGGAAAAAATACCATTATTGAACTGGACATAGAAAACGAAAAGGAAACCGTCCCTACTCTAGTTTCTGACATCCAGGTTCACCCAATTAAAAGAGAGCCTCTAGCAATCGACTTCTACATGGTAAGTCGTGACACTAAACTTGAAACTGAAGTCCCAATCACCTTAACTGGTGAAGCTCCTGCTGAAAAAGAAGGCCTAATTATTGTCCAAGTACTAGACGAGATCGGGATTGAGTCTCTCCCTCAAGATATACCTGATGAAATAGAAGTTGATATCTCAAATCTTGAATCAACTCAGGACAAAATATATGTAAAAGACCTTGAAGTCCCAGAAGATATTGAAATAAAGACGAAAGAAAACAACGCTGTAGTAACTGTCTCTGAGAAAGAAGAAGAAATTGTTGAAGAAGAACCTGAAGTTGCTCCACTAACTGAAGAACTCGAAGACATCGGAGAAGAAGAGGAAGGTCCTGAGATAATTGAAGAAAAAGACGAAACTGAAGAGGAAGAACCAAAAGAAGAATAAGACTGCATACTTTTAACAACTCACACAAAACTGTGGTATTATTCTAGTATGCAACGCAATAATAGCTATAAAAAAATATTAAAAGGAATCCTTATCTCACTAGGGTTCCTTATTTTTGCTACCTTACTCACACCAACCACAAAAATAAATGCTCAAGAAACAGCTACATCAACTCCTAACCTAGAAAATCTATCTCCCGAAGCTGTAGCAGAACACCGAAAAAACCTTGAGGAAAGGCTTGAGGAACTTGAAAAAGAAATGACTGAGCAAGAAAAAAAGATTGATCAATATCAAAACCAAGAAAGAACTTTAAAGAATGAAATTTACAGTATCAACGCCAGAACCAGACAATTAAACTTAAAAATAGAAGCTGTAAATATTTCTCTCCAAAAGTTAAACAACAACATATATGAAACCCAAAGACAAATAAACCAAACTCAAAATAAAATAGAAACTCATAAAGAAGCTCTTGGCTCCGCTCTTCAAAATGTTTATGAATCCGACAATCAAACCCTGATTGTGATCCTCCTCCAAAATCAAAAAATATCAGATTTTTTCAATAACATAAATGAAATCCTCTTAGTTCAAAACAATATTCAAAACTCACTAAAGAATATAATAAATCTTAGACAAAATTTAATAAGTCAAAAACAAGAATTAGCTTTAGAAAAGGATGACATAGAGAACCTTAAAGAGATAAGAGAGAATCAAAAACAACAGCTGCAATACACAAAATCTCACAAATCAAACCTCCTTGAACAAACCCAAAATCAAGAATCTAAATATCAAGAAATGCTTGCGGAAACCAAGAAAACTGCCGCAGAAATAAGAAGTAGAATATTCCACCTTATCGGTGGTGGTGAACTAACATTTGAAAAAGCATACAATCTTGCCAAACTCGCAGAAGGTGCTACAGGAGTAAGAGCAGCTTTAACCTTAGCTATCTTAAGTCGTGAATCACTTCTCGGTAAAAATGTAGGCCAATGTTCTTACCAAAACGCTATGCACCCTGAACGAGACATTCCGGTCTTCAAAGCCATCCTTAAAAACCTAGGCCTTGAAGGAAACTCTACAGTCACTAAAGTTTCCTGCCCTAACGCTCACGGCGCTTATGGAGGTGCTATGGGACCAGCTCAATTTATTCCATCAACCTGGGCAATATACGGTGGATACAACAAAAAAAGCGGTGAATGGACATACGACAAAAGTGAAGATGAAATCGGCTCTATCACTGGAAACAGACCTTCCAACCCATGGCGTAACGAAGATGCATTCGCCGCTACCTCAATCTATATAAAAGAACTTATCCAGACTTCCGGCTGTCAGGACTATGCAAATGAATACGACCACATTCTTCCTCACCAAAAACTATTAGAAAGATGTGCCGCCGCAAAATATTATGCTGGAAGCCGGTGGTGGACTTACCGATTCTGGTACGGAGACGCCGTTGTAAACAAAGCTCAAGAACTTCAAAAAGACATAGATATTCTTCAAGAAAGTTAATAATAAAAAAAAATAAAAAACCCCGACTTTCAAAAGTCGAGGTTTTACGTTCTTAAAATAAATTAATCTAAGTTTTTCTTCATTGCTCTTATCACCACATCCATATCTCCATCCATTATTCTCTCTAACTGTTTCCATTTTTTACCAATTCTGTGATCAGTTATCCTATTTTGAGGAAAGTTATAAGTCCTAATCTTCTCTGCCCTCTGTGCTTTTCCAATCTGCTCCTTCCTGGTTGAACCTATTTTTTCTTGTTTCTTTTTCCTTCGATGCTCCAAAAGTTCTCCTCTAAGCATAGCCATAGCTCGTTCTCGATTCCTTGCCTGAGATCTTTCTTCTTGAGAAGAAACTGTGACTCCGGAAGGTTTATGAGTAATCCTTACCGCAGTTTCTACTTTGTTAACATTCTGCCCTCCGGGACCAGAAGATCTGAAAAAATCAATATCCAAATCATTCTTATTTATCTTAACCTTACTCGGCTTAATAACCGGCAAAACAGCAACAGACGCCGTTGATGTATGAATCCTACCTGAACTTTCAGTTTCTGGCACACGTTGTACTCTATGAACCCCAGACTCATGTCGCAAAGCGCTATAGACCCCTTGACCTTTAACTTTGATAATCAAGGTTTTAAATCCCCCTTCTTTATTCCTAGTATAATCCTTTACCTTAAAAGACCACCCCTGATCTTTACAATAATTTTTATACATCTTTCCTAAATCCTCAGCAAAAAGAGCTGCTTCATCACCTCCGGCTCCAGCTCGTATTTCTAATAATATTTTGTTTACTTTATTAGTCATATATCAATATATTAGGTAAAAACACTTAAAAACTCAAATAATTAACTCCTACGTTAATTATTTAACATAAATTAAAATAACTCACACATGTGAGTTATTTAATGATTTATTTAAAAACTTACTCCAAAGAAAATTTAATATTAAACGTTCAGATATTTTATAAATCATAGAAAAGCTTGACCTTCCCTTCTATCACCTCCTCTATTGCAGAAACCACAGGAGGGACTATCTTGTATGGAGCTATTTCATCAGACTCTTCTAGCGCCTTTTCTAAAGAGTTACGCCAGGCATTCCTTATCTCTGTACTTACATGAATCATCGATATCCCTGCCTTAACAGCCTTCTTGAAATCCTCATCAGATAACCCGGATCCACCATGCAAAACAAGCGGCACATCTACCACTTCCTTTATCTCTTTTATCCTCTCTATACTCAAACTTGGATTAGAAGCATTCTTCATCATCCCGTGAATATTCCCAACGGCTGGAGCTAACAAATCTATTCCTGTTTTTTCTACAAACTCTTTTGCTTCCTCTGCTGTTGGTAAATCTTCAAGCTTAATTGAAACATCATCAGGAACTTCATCTAACATTTTTGAAGACTTACCAATATACCCAAGCTCACCCTCAACTAAAATTTCAGGATTAATACTCTTAACAACTTCAACAGCCTTTTTCGTTCTTTTAATATTTTTATCAAAACTTGAGTCAGCTGCATCAAAAATGACCATATCATATCCCACCTTCACTAATTTTTTAAGGTTATCTACTGTATGAGTATGATCACCATTTAAAAACAAATAGCGATCAAGTTCAGAAAAGTCATTGTTATAACTATCAATCATCCGAGAAACATTACCACATCCAAGATACCCCCATTCCCCTTCTGAAGTACCGATAACCATTGGTATTTCATACCTTTCCGCTACGTTTGATATTGCCTTTAACATATCAAAGTTAGCAATATTAAAATGACCTATTGCCTGATCCTTGCTCTCATATTTTTTAAGTAATTTCAATAAATTCATA
>CAZBVS010000003.1:5725-38729 GCA_964495575.1 uncultured Candidatus Saccharibacteria bacterium | reverse complement strand
GCTACTTTTGTTTGGTTGTTTTTTAATTTTTTCTTTTCTAAATTGTCGGAATTTATGATGATGGTATTTTTGGGAAATTTATAATTTTTCTTTTCTTTTTTATTTTCTAATCTTTTAACGAGAGTTTTAAAACCTAGTGATTTAAGGTATTTAATTAATTGATCATTATTTGTTGAATATTTTAGCTGATCCAAGGATATTTTTAGAGGAACATCTCTTTTTATGGTTGCGAGCTTTTTAGAGAGAATTGCTTTAGGTTTATTATTTTTTATTTTTTTAATTACAGCACTTTCTTTTTCTTGATTTATGTTTTTGTATAGATTTTCTATGGTTTTATATTTTGATAGTAGTTTTTCGGCCGTTTTTGGGCCAACCCCATATATTCCCGGGATATTATCTGAAGAATCTCCAACTAACCCTTTATAGTCTGGGAGAAGGTGAGGGGGGACCCCGAATCTTTCTTTTACCTTTTCTTCATCATACCTTTTCATCTTGGAAATTTTTCTTTTTGGAGTTAAAACAATTGTATTTTTGTCGTCAACTAATTGAAGAATATCAAGATCGCCACTTAAAATGAAGGTTTTTACCCCGTTTTGTTTTGTAAATTTTTTAGCTAGCGTTCCTAAAACATCATCTCCTTCAAAACCTTCTTTTTCTAAGGTTTTTATTCCAAAAGCTTTGAATAAATTGTATGCCTCTACAATTTGTTGTTTTAGTTCGTCAGGGGCGTCAGGGCGGTGAGCCTTGTATTCTTCAAACATGTCACTGCGGAAGGTTTTTTTAGGAGTATCAAAAGCAGCGGCTACATAGTTTGGTTTTTCATCTCTTATTACCTTTAAGAGGGTGTTTGTTAAACCATATATTGCCCCAATAGGTTCACCTTCGGGTGTTTCTAATGGCGGGAGAGCATGAAAGGATCTATGAATAAATGAGTTTGCGTCTATTAGGAGTATTTTTTTTGTTTTTCTATTCATTTTTAATGTTTATAATTCTTTCTTCTTTATTTTTTCCGTGTTGAAGGCTTATCCATAAAGCGTTACTCGGAATTATTTTTTTTACTTTATCAGCCCATTCAATAATTACTAAGTTCTTTTTATTATTGATGATTTTTTTAAGACCTATTTTTTCTAAACCTTTTTCATTCTCTAAGCGGTAAGCATCAACGTGATAAAAATAATTAAGGTTATCGTAGGATAGTTTATATTTTTTCATTACCAGAAAAGTGGGGCTTACGATATTTTTTGGGATATTAAATTCTTTAGCAAGAAACTGGGTTAGTTTTGTTTTTCCAGCCCCTAGGTTTCCGGTAAGGGCGACTACATTTTTATCAGGGTTATCAGTTAATATTTTTTTTATTTTTTTAGCTATTTCTTTAGTTTCTTGTTCTGATTGAGATGTTTTTTGGGTAGTCATCCTTAATCTTTGTTTTTTAAATGATTATATGCTTTTTTAGTGGCAACTCTGCCGGTGGGGGTTCTTTTTAATAAGCCTATTTGAATAAGAAATGGTTCATATACTTCCTCTACTGTTCCAGGGTCCTCATTTAAAGAGGCGGCGAGGGATTGGATACCCACAGGACCACCATTAAATCTTTTAATTATTGTTTTTAGGAGAGTTCTATCCATCTCTTCTAAGCCTAATTCATCAACCTCCATCATTTCTAATGTTTTTTCTACAGACTCTTTATCTATTATATTATCCTTATGAACCTGAGCCCAGTCCCGGCATCTTTTTAGGAGTCTGTTAGCGGTTCTTGGGGTAAACCTCGAAGCAGAGGCTAGTTTTTGAAGAGCTTCTTCTTTTGTGGAGATATCCAAAATTTTTGCAGATCTTTCAATTATTTTTTTAATATCTTCTTCGTTGTAATAATCTAGTTTAAATATTGCACCAAATCTTGATCTAAATGGTGAGGATAAAAGGTTTGCTTTAGTGGTTGCTCCTACAACAGTGAAAGGAGGGAGGTCTATAGAAAGAGTTTTTGCGGAAGGACCCTTTCCTACCACTAAATGAAGCTTCCTGCTTTCTAGGGCGGGGTATAAAACTTCTTCAACTGCTCGGTTCATTCGGTGTATTTCATCAATAAAGAGTATTTCGTGAGGCTCTATGTTTGTGAGGATAGCAGCCATGTCACCCGTTTTTTCTAAAGATGGACCGGAGGTGGTTTTTATTTGAGCATCCATTTCCTTTGCAATTATGTGAGCAAGGGTGGTTTTTCCTAACCCTGCTTGACCATGAAAAAGGAGGTGATCACAGGGCTCTTCTCTTTGTTTAGCAGCCTTAATAATTAATCTAAGGTTGTTTTTTATTTTTTCTTGACCTATGTAGTCTTCCCATTCCTTAGGTCTTAATATAAGCTCTAGAGTCTTTTTCATGTATTTTTATAAAGTTGATTTATACCTTTATTATAACAAAAAACAGGAGTTGACATTCGTTTTTCTGTGTGTTATACTTTTGGACAGATGAGAGGTTCTGCCTAGGGACCTGTGGGTAAAATCTGGGGGTCGTTTCTAGAACTAGGATGTTTCGGCTTCGGCTGAGTCATTCCTCGAAACGACTCCCTACACCCTCCTCCGAGGCGAACATATTTTTGCCCACAGGTCTTTAAGCGGAACCCTTTTTGTTTTGTTAAGGTAATTTTACCACTCTATTGGTCCGGTAAGTCTTTCTACTTCTTCAAAACTGGTTATTCCCTGGGTTACTTTTAATATTCCGTCTTCTTGCATGAAGACCATACCTTGGTCTTTAGCTAGTTTTTGAAGTTCTATCTCAGTTGGGTTTTTGTATATTTCTTCTTCAATTTTATCGGATATTGTGAATAATTCGAATATTGAGGTTCTACCTTTATATCCTATACCGTTACACTTTTTACAGCCTTCTGGGTTAGCCTCATATATATTTATATCTTTGTATTTTTCTTTATCTACTCGATCAGGGAGTTGGTTTATAAATTTATTTATTTTTTCTTTTGTTTTTTTGTCTATTTCTTTTTTGATTTTACAGTGGTCACAAAGTTTTCTGACTAATCTTTGGGCAATGATGATTGATAAGGCGGGCCCTAAAACATTTGGTTTAGCGTTTAGGTCTAGGAGACGAGGGATGGCGCCGACGGCATGATTTGTGTGTAAGGTTGAGAAAACCATATGACCGGTTAAGGACGCGTTTAGAGCAATTCCAGCAGTTTCAGAGTCTCTAATTTCTCCGACAAGAATTACATCCGGGTCTTGTCTAAGAATTGATCTTAGACCACTAGCAAAAGTATAGTCAGCTTCAGGGTCTGCTTGGGTTTGGGATATTCCTTCGATGTGGTATTCAATAGGGTCTTCGATAGTGATTATTTTTATTTCTGGAGAAACCTTTTTTCTAAGGAAGGCGTAGAGGGTGGTTGTTTTACCAGAGCCAGTTGGACCGGTGTTTAAGATTAGGCCGTTTGGTTTACTTATTTCTTTTCTAATTATTTTTAAATCATCCTCTCTCCAACCAAGGTCTTTTAAGTTGATTTTTAAAGATTCAGGATCAAGAAGTCGCATCACTATTGTTTCTCCATACTCAGAAGGGATTAAAGAGGTTCTTATTTCTATTTTTCTATCTGGAAGTTCGATTGTGAATCGGCCGTCTTGAGGTTCGTCTTTTACGTTAAGTTTTAAGCCGGATAATAGTTTAATTCTGGTGACGATAGAGCTTTGAGTTTTTAAAGAAATTTTATCTGAGACAGAATGAAGCATGCCATCTATTCTTACTCGTATCTCAGCCTTTTTTTCTTCTGGTTCGATGTGAACGTCAGATGATTTTAAGGCTATTCCACCACCTAATATCGTTTCTAATATTTTGGAGGTTCTTTTGTTTTCTAAATTCTTTGTTTTTTTAGAAAAATCTTCTATATTATTTATTTCTTCTTTTATTTTTTCTATTTTTTTAGGAGTAATATCAACGCTTCCTGTTATATCACTTGCTTTTTTCTCTACGTGTTCATAGTACTCCCAGGTATGTTTGAGGCCTGACTTTGAAGCTACAGCCACGGAGACATCGTAATTTTTTTTGAGTTCGTTTATTATTTTTTGAGCTTTTTTGTTTTCTGGATCATAGACGGCAAGCTTAAGGTTGTTTTTTACTATTTTAATAGGGGAGAGTAGGGCCTCTCTTGCATCCTTTTCATCAACAAGTTTGAGAGCCTCTATTTCTGTAGGGGTTTTAACCGAGACTAGGTTGATATAATCTAGGTTGTGTTTTTCGGCTCTTCTCTTAGCGTCTCTTTCTTCAGCTTCTCGGCGTTGTTTTGATAAAAAATTATCTAAGTCTTTTTTGTTTTCCATTACTTTAAGGGTAGTTTGTTTATTCTTTTTTGACAAGGTTTATTGTTTGACTGTATTTAGTATTAATGATATAATATGGTTAGAAAATGAAAAATTAAATATAAGGAGGTAGTTATGAGAAAGTTACTATTTATATCAATGGTCTTTTTATTGATTGTAATGTCCGGGTGTAGTGCAACCAGAGGTTCTCGGGTTGTGATAGAGTTTCCAAGCGTAGTGGAGGCTGTTGCGAGAAGAACAGATGTTCCATTTTATAATAACTCTTCTTATTATTCAGAAATATATATAAGAGGAGAGAAAGTAGCGGAGATGCCGCCTGGTGGTTCATTTCGGACTGAGGCTTCTGTTCCTTTTCGAGGAATGGAAATTCCGGTAGCAGCTTTGATGTACAACGCTGCTGGAGATTATGTTGGTTGCTATACTGACGTACTTCACTTGTATGAGTATCGGACGTCCGATGTTCAAATTTCAGACAGAAAAATAAATTTTGTTGATGAGTCTAGTTCTCGTTTATCCGAAACCCAGCGATACAATAGTACGGGTAGATCAAGAAGAAGTTTGCCGGTACCGAGATTGAAGCACACGTTAGGAATTCAGATTGTATATAACAGTAATAATCCTGGGGTCTTGCGAATTAACGGAGACCAGGTTAAACATTTTTCTGGTAGAGATGGCGATAGAATATATTATAAGGAATGGAATTTACTGAACTACCGACAGTATGGAAACTTGTATGTTGATATAAAGTACTATCGTGGCAATACGGTGGTAGGATATTCTCGGAAGAAACGTATTTATTTTCATGTATCCAGACCTGAGGCGTACAGTTATGCTTTTGGTCCTGAGATGAAATAAAAATTTAATACCCCGCATCTTTTTATTAAGATGCGGGTTTCTTTTTTTAATTTGTTGTATGATAATATATCAATATGCCAGAATTACCAGAAGTAGAAACAACAGTTCGTGGTTTAAGAAATAAAATAATTGGAAGAAAAATAAAAGATGTTTGGACGGATTGGCCGAAGTATTTTAAAAATTCTTCTGAGAGGGAGTTTAAAAATTGTGTTATTGGAAGAAAAATAAAGGATGTTTATAGATCTGGTAAGAATATATTATTTGAGTTAAGTGAAGGTAAAATGATGTTGGTTCATATGAAAATGACCGGCCATTTTTTAATAGGTAGGTGGGAGAGAAGAAAAAACGTGGATGAGGTGTATAATAAAAAATGGGAGGATCAAAAATGGGTACCGGAAAACCAGAAAGGAAATATGATAGATTCTAAGAACCGATTTATTAGACTGATCTTTTATTTAGATAATAATCAGATGTTGGCGTTATCTGACTTAAGAAGATTTGCTAAGGTTTTGTGTGGTAAAAAAAGAGATATTTTAAATTCTGATGATTTAGATTTAGGGGTTGATCCTTTAAGTAAAGATTTTAGTTTTGAAAAATTTAAGAATATTTTAACTAAACGAAGAAAACGGATCAAGAGCTTATTAATGGATCAGAAGGTTATTACCGGAATAGGTAATATTTATTCAGACGAGGTATTGTGGAGAGCTAAAATTCATCCGCTAACACCGGCTAATAAAATTAAAGAAGATAAAGTAAGGGTTTTATATCAAGAGATTATTAGTATTTTAAAGAAAGCTGTTAAGCTAGGAGGAACAAGCATTGATGATTTTAGGGATCCGGAAGGGGTAAAAGGACGATACGGCAGAGAGTTGGATATTTACCAAAAAGAAGGAGAGGGTTGTGAAAGATGTGGAACGGAGATTAAGAGAATAAAGATTAGTAGTCGATCAGCTCGTTTTTGTCCTAATTGTCAAAATAAAAAATCATGATAATAACTTTGTATGGAAAAGATTCATATATAAGAAAGAGAAAGAAAAAGGAGTTGATAGACTCTTACAAATCTAAACATGAAGATGCTGATGTTGTGTTTTTTGATTTAGATGAAGATAAAGAGGTTTGGCTTAATGTTAAAGACTTTTTAAAACAACCTTCTATGTTTGTTGATTCTAAGCTTGCGGTTGTTAAGAACGGGACGAAGATTTCTAAAAAAGAATGGAGAGAGGTTTTAAAGTCTTATTTAGATAATAAGAAGGTATTTATTATTATTTCTCAAGAAAGGAAACCTAATAAAAAGTTTAAGTTTTTATTAAATTCTCCTGCTAAGGTTCAGGAGTTTGCTGAATTAGAAGGAAGAAAACTCTCAAAGTTTTTTGCTAAAGAGTGTAAAAAGAGGGGGTTAACATTTTCAAAACCTGCAAAAAGATATTTTATGTTTTATATTAAAAATAATAAATACAGAAGTTGGAGGATAATTAATCAATTAGATAAAGTTTCTTTAGCAGGTTTTGAATTACCGGTTAGTAAGAATGATTTAAATAAAATTATAGAATGGAACAACCGAGAAAAAATATATAAAATAACCGGGAAGATAATGAACTCTAACAGTGTTTTTAAAGGTTTAAGTTATTTGGAGGGTTTGTTTTTAAACGGAGAGTCTATAAGCCATGCTTTTAATTCTTTAGGTTATAAAGCTAGAGGAAAGAAAGCAAAAAAGTTGAGTGAATATGATGTTTCTATAAAATCTGGGGGGTTGGAGTATGAAGAAGCCTTGCTTTCCTTTGTTTTAGATAAAAGATGATGTTTAAAATAAATAACTCAAACCGTTGAGTTGTTTTAAAAAACCGCCTAGAGGGCGGTTTTGATTATTTTTTAATAAAAAGTTATTTATTTAACTTTTTAGCTAGTCTTGATTTTATTCTCTTAGACTTACTTTTATTAAAGTAGCCCACTTTTTCTAGTTTATCTACAACTTTATAGACTTCACTGAGTTGTTCTTTTCCCTTTTTATCTTTTCCTTTGTTGATGAGATTTTTATATTGTTTAATAGCCTCCTTCATTTTCTTTTTTCTTTGGAGGTTTTTTTGGTGTCTTCTTTTATTTTGACGTAAGGCTTTTTTAGCGGCGTTTGTATTTGGCATATTATATTTTATTTATTGTTCGTTTTTAAGTGTATATATAAGAATGGGGTCAGTCAAGTTTAGTTTATAAGACTTTAAATTAGGCAGTGTTTTTTGTAGGATAAATAAGTAGCTTATAAAGTAAAAATAAAATAAAATAATAACCAAATATGTTTCAAAAAATAGACAAATTTAAACTTCCTGACATAGAAGAAAAGGTATTAAAATTTTGGAAAGATAACCATATCTTTGAAAAAGTAAAAGATAAAACAGAAGGTAACAAAAAGTTTGTATTTTACGAAGGTCCCCCGACCGCTAACGGAAAGCCGGGGATTCACCATGTGTTAGCTAGAGCTTTTAAAGATGTGATTCCGAGATATAAGACGATGCAGGGGTATGACGTACCTCGAAAAGCAGGGTGGGATACCCATGGTTTACCGGTGGAGTTAGAGGTTGAAAAAAACTTAGGATTTAACTCTAAAGAAGAGATTGAAGAGTATGGAGTAGGCAAGTTTAATCAGAAGTGTAAGGAATCGGTATGGAAGTATAAGGATGAGTGGGAGGATCTAACTGAGAGAATTGGGTACTGGATTGATATGGATAAACCATATATAACGTATGAGAATTCATATATGGAGTCTTTGTGGTGGATTGTAAAGAGGGCTAATGAGAAAGGCCACTTATTTAAAGGATATAAAATTGTACCTTGGTGTCCTCGTTGCGGGACCGGCCTTTCTTCTCATGAGCTTGCTCAAGGTTACAAAGATGTTACAGAAACCTCTGTATTTATGAAGTTTAAGTTAGAAGATCAGGAAGTAGACGGGTTTGACATTAATGATAAAACTTATGTTTTATCATGGACAACTACTCCTTGGACCTTACCCGGGAACGTTGCCTTAGCCGTCGGAGAGGACATTGATTATGTTTTGGTATCTGTAGAAGGAGAGAGGTGGGTGTTAGCAGAATCAAGATTAGAAGTATTAGAAGAAGAGTATGAAGTATTAGAAAGGTTTAAAGGAGATAAATTGTTAGGTTTAAGTTATGAGCCGTTGTTTGATGTAGAAGCTTTTGAGGATAGCAAGACGGCGTATAAGATTTATTCGGCTGATTTCGTTACTACTGAAGAAGGTACAGGAGTGGTTCATACGGCAGTGATGTATGGAGAGGATGATTATCAGTTAGGTAAGGAGGTTGGTTTACCTCAGTATCATACGGTAGATGAACAGGGTAAGTTTAAAGAAGGAGTAGCTGATTTTGAAGGGATGGGGGTTAAGGATGAAAAAACAGACAAGAAGATATTTGATAAATTAGACCAAAAAGGGTTTTTGTATAGAACAGAAGATTATACCCATGAGTATCCTCATTGTTGGCGATGTGATACCCCGGTTCTATATTACGGAAGAGATTCTTGGTTTTTTGATATGAGTGATATGAGAGATAAATTAGTTAAAGAAAATGAAGACATAAACTGGGTTCCGTCTCATATAAAAGAAGGTAGATTTGGAGAATGGATAAAGGGGGCTAAAGACTGGGCTCTATCAAGAGAAAGGTATTGGGGGACCCCTCTTCCAATATGGGAGTGTGATAGTTGTGAGAATAGACGAGTCATAGGAAGTATGAGTGAGATTGATAAGCTTGTTGGTTCTTCTACTAACAAGTATAGATTAGTACGACATGGTGAGGCCGAACACAATGTGAAAGAAATATTAGATGGTGATCCAGATAATAAAGATAATATTGAGTTAACTGATAAAGGTGTTAAAGAAGCAGAAAAAACAACCAAGAAGCTAAAATCATTCAAACCCGATATTATTTTCTGTTCTGATTTTCGAAGAACTAAAAGAACCGCTGAAATTATAGGAAAAGCGTTAGACGTTGAAGTGAAGACCGATAAAAGGATTCGAGAGATAGAGTTTGGTATTTTAGATGGTAAGCAAGATAGTGATTACGCAAACTTTTTCAAAAAGACTAGTGAGAAGTTTAGTAAGCGACCTGATGAAGGGGAGAATTTGAGAGATATATCAAAGAGAGTTTCTAAGTTTTTAGAGGAGATTGATAATAAGTATGAAAATAAGAAAATAGTAGTTGTTTCTCATGAGTATCCTTTGTGGATGATGGAAGCAGTGATGCGAGGTTGGAGTGAGGAACAGGCAGGTTGGGAGAAAGATGATAAGAAAGGGGTTTTTATTGAAACTGGAGAGGTTCGGGAAGTAGATCTAATGAAACTTCCAAGGAATATTTATGGATTTGCTGATTTACACCGTCCTTATGTAGATGATGTGGTTTTTGAATGTGATAAGTGTGGTGGAGAGATGAGAAGAGTAGAAGAAGTCATGGATGTTTGGTTTGATTCAGGCTCGATGCCTTTTGCACAATCTCATTTTCCTTTTGACCAAAGTGCTGGGTGGTTTAAGAAGGTTCCTAACCCTAAGAAGAAAATTGATTTTCCAGCAGATTATATTTCTGAGGCAATGGATCAAACAAGGGGTTGGTTCTATACACTATTAGCGGTTTCTTCTTTATTAGGGTATGAACGACCTTATAAAAATGTGATTTCTTTAGGGTTGGTTTTGGACGAGAATGGTCAGAAGATGAGCAAGTCTAAAGGAAATGTAGTTGATCCATGGGAAGCTACAGATAAGTATGGGGTTGATGCTATCCGGTGGCACTTTTATACCGGAAATAAGCCAGGAGAACCAAAAAGATTTGATGGAGATGAGATAAAGAAGAGCTTAAGGAGTTTCATGTTTACTCTTTATAACTCGTTTTCTTTCTTAAACATCTATACAGAGAAAAAGATTGAGTATAAAAAGAAGTTTTCTCCTAAAAACATTCTAGATTCCTGGATTATCTCAAGAACGAATAATACCTTAAAGAAAGTAGGAGATTATCTTGAAGAGTATGATGTTGGAAGAGGTGGAAAAGAACTTGAGTCTTTAGTTGAGGATCTTTCTAAGTGGTATATCAGACGTTCTAGGAGAAGATTTCAGAAACCTGAAGACATGTCTGATTTTGAGGATGCGGTATTTGTGTTGGGATATGTATTATTACAGATTTCGAAGATGTCAGCTCCTTTCGTACCGTTTACTGCAGAAGGTCTGTATGATTCTTTAAAAAATAAGTTTAAGGGTTATGAGTTTAAGGTATCGGTTCATTTAGAGGAATGGCCTGAGTATGACAAGAAAAAAATAGATGAGGATTTGGAGTATAAGATGGGTATCTTGAGAGAGGTGGCAAGTGAGGCGTTAGCAAAAAGAGAGGAGGCGGGGATAAAGGTTAGGCAGCCATTACAGACCTTGAGAATATTTAGTGAAGAGTTAGAAGATAACAAAGAATTAAAGAATGTTTTAAAAGGAGAGGTAAATGTGAAGGAGGTTGTAATTGATAAAGATTTGGATGATATTGAGCTTGATACGGAGTTAACACACCAGTTAAAAGAAGAAGGATGGATGAGAGATTTGGTAAGAAGAATACAAAGAGGAAGACAGGATGCCGGGCTGGACCCTAAAGACAATATAACTTTAGCAATAGAAGGAGATAATGAGATAAGTAGTTTAGTTGAGAGAAATAGGAAAAAATTAAAAAAGGAAGTCAGTGCTTCTGAGATTGGTACGAGATCTTTGAAGAATTACGATATTGATTTTGAAACCAAAGTGGCTGATTATAAAGTGCGGATAACTCTGCGTAAGGTTTAATTTTATGCCTTCTATAGCCACTAACAGAAAAGCCCGTTATGATTACGAAGTTTTAGAAGAGTTTGAGGCAGGGATTGAACTGAAAGGGTTTGAGGTGAAGTCTCTTTTAACAAGAGGGGCTAGCTTGAAAGGAACATATGCTGTGATAAGAGGAGGAGAGGCTTGGGTTTTAAATCTTGATATTCCTGCTTATCAACCTAAGAATGCCCCGAAGGAGTATGATTCTAAGAGATCAAGGAAGCTTCTTTTGAAGAAAAAAGAGATAAAATACTTGACAGGGAGAACTCAAGAGAAAGGGTTGACTATAGTACCCCTTTCAATGTATACTAAGGGTGGAAAAATTAAGGTGAGTTTAGGTCTTTGTAGGTCGAAGAAGAAACATGATAAGAGAGAGAAGATAAAGAAAAGAGATATTGATAGAGATGTAAAAAGACACCTTAAAAATAGATAGTTCTTTAAAACCAGATATGGGGACGATCGGCTTCGATGGAGTCTTGTGTTTGAAAACTGCGGACCGAGCTGGTTAACTCGTTAAACTTACCAACTTTATTAGCTGCCGAAAAAACAGCTACTCCTGCACTAGCTTACGCTTAAGTGCAGGCTCCTTGTCCATAGTGACAAGGCATCGGTTTCCTGATGCCTCATAGGGAGATTACCGGTGTTATACATGAGGATCGCTGATGTTGTTTACCTTATTGATTCATCAGCTAAACAAAAATAAGGTGTTCTTGTTCCTTTTTGGAACTATGTCTGTAGATTGTTTTTAGGCCAGTCTCCACATGTGGGTTCGATTCCCGCCGTCTCCACATATTAAAAAACACACACTATTTGGTGTGTGTTTGTTTTTATCAATAGTGTAGAGGGTCGGGGAAGGGTTTAGGATCTTGATTAAAAGTTCAACTTAAGTTAAACTTTAATGTGTAAGTAATAAATAACAAAATTATGAAAGAAAAAATAGTAGGTCTTAAAGAGCTAAGAAAAAATATAGATAAATATGCTAAAGGTGTTGAAAAAGGTGATGAGTATATAGTTGTTAAAAGATCCAAGCCTTTGTTTAAACTTACCTTACCTGAGAAAGATGGTGATTGGGAGACGGTGATTGATTTTACAGAAATTGAAAAAGAAGGGGTTGAATTGAATGAAGTAATTAAAAGAATTTAATGGATAGAATAAGGAAGGCTTTAGAAAAATTATCAAAAAAAGAGATTAAAAGAGTAAAAGATGGGTTACAAAAACTTAAAAAAAGGCCGTGGCCTGAAAATTTAGATATAAAAAAATTAAAAGGAAGAGAAGATATTTTTAGATTAAGAAAGGGTAGTATAAGGATAATATTTAGAGTTAGTAATAATAAGGTATTTTTATTAAAAATAGAGAGAAGGAACAGTGATACTTATAAGTAAGTTTTATGGTAGAATAATATTGTCGATAAAAAACAAAAAACTTTAAAATTATGAGAGAAAATTGGCCGTTAGGATTCTTAGGGTTTTTAGGGATCAGAGGGGTTCAAGGGTTAATTACGGGTGATTGGTTAATTAGTCTTTGGATTATTTGGTTCGTTTGGTTTATATACTTTATCCCTGTTAAGAAGTAATCATGAGTAAAGAATCTATAAACAGTATTTATGAACAAGCTTGGGTGGAAATAAAGAGAAATAAGAAAAAATGGATTTTATGGTTAATATTTCTTTTTATTTTAGGTTTTCTGATTAGTGGATTTAACACGGGGGTAATTTTTTTACCCCTCGTGTTTTTTATTGGAAGCTTGATTATTTTTATAAAAAGAGTTCGAAAAAAATTTTGGGAGGAGTTTGCTAAAAAGAAGGGATGGAGTTATGTAGGTGGAAAGTCTGTTTCAGGTGAAGAAGCACTAATGCTTCATGAAGGTCATAGCACAGTTATTACTAACCTAATTGAAGGGGAGATGGCTGGAAGAGGTTTTAGAATGTTTGAGTTTAGGTTTACTGTTGGACACGGGAAGCATAAGAGAAGTTATTATTACACTGCCTTTGGGTTTAAATTTGAAGGCAGTTTTCCTCATCTGTATCTGAATTCATTTGGGAATGGGTATAATATTGTGGGGAAGGGGGTCCATGTTGATTTAGGGTTTCCTTTTGAGGACAAGTTTAGGTTATATGGTCCAGAAGAGTATGAGATAGAAGCCTTACAGGTTTTTACTCCCGATGTTTTAGAGTATCTATTGGATGAGGAATGGCCTTATGATGTTGAGTTGGTTGACCAGGAACTTCTTATTTTTAGGTATGGTTTAGTTGATAATGTGGAGGATTTGGAAGTGAGGTTTAGACAGGCGGTTGGGTTAGTGAAACATTTGGATTCTGTGTTGGACAGTATGGATTTTAGTTATATAAAAGGATATCCATATTTTTTGTAGGGGTTAATTTTGTTTGATTTTGAAATAACTCAACCGTCTGAGTTATTTTTTTATTTTTACCTCCATTGCGTTGATTAAGCCAATTATGAGGTGGATAACTAAAAACCACCCGGGTTTCCGGGTGGTTTTTTGAATAAGAATTAAAAGTTCTTATTTCATTTTTTCAGCGTCCTCTTTTGAGAGAAACTTGAACATGTTGCCGCCACAGTTGGCGCACTTGCCTCTAGCAGAGTAACGACCATTTTTCTCTTCAATGTTTACATCCTCCATTGTTTGCATGGTAGGTTTGTTGTCGTCGTCACGACACTTCATACAAAGAGCTTTTAGTTCAGCCATATTGTTATTTTATGTAAAAATAGGTTTGGTTTGACCTTTAATGTGTTTATACCCCTATTATATCATTAATTCAAGTGTTTTAGTCTTTACAACAGGTATTATTTCATATATCCTTTATTTGAAACCTTGAATAGAAGAAAAAACAAAACAAGAATAAATAAGAAGATTAGAGCCAAAAAAGTCCGTGTTATTGGCCCCGAAGGAAATAATCTTGGGGTTAAGCCAATAGAGGAGGCTTTAAAGATGGCTAAAGAGAAGGACTTAGATCTAATCGAGATTGCACCCCAGGCTGATCCTACGGTAGTTAAGATATATAGTTATGACAAGTTTAGGTATGAAAAAGAAAAGGAGGCTCAAAAAGAAAAGAAAAAGAAAAAGCAGAAAGATATGAAAAGAGTGCAGATTACTCCACGATCAGCGGATAATGATTTAAACACAAAAGCAAAAAGAGCAGAAAGATTCTTAAAGAAAGGACATAGAGTAGAGGTGTTTATGTTTTTAAAAGGAAGAGAGAAAGCAAACAAGGGATTTGCTAAACAGAAACTGAATGATTTTTTGGAGATGGTTGATTTTCCTTATAAGCAGACAATGAAACCAAAATATACAGGAAGAGGGTTTACGACCCAGATTGTTCAGGAGTAGTTTTGACATTCTTTTTAAAAATGATAAGTTAAGTTAAGAGTCTTATTGTTTAATTTTAATTAAATTATAATTATGGCTAACAAAAGTATTAGAGATAGATTAAAAGTAACTAAAAACGGAAAAGTAAAAAGAAGGGCCCAAGGATTGGGTCATAATCGTAGTAAGTGGAATTCTAACCAAAAACAAAGGAAGCTTGGTAAGAAAGATGTTGATTTAGATAAAAAGCAAGTTTCTGAACTTTTAAGTGAATAAAAATTATGTCTAGAGTAAAAAGAGGTAAACAAAAGAATAAAAAGAGGAAGAAGGTTTTGAAAGAAACGAAAGGTTATAGGTGGCACAGAAAGAATAAGAAGAAAGCAGCAAAGGAGGCTTGGATGAAAGCCAAGTCTTACGCTTTTCGAGATAGAAAGACTAAAAAAAGAGATTTTAGAAAGCTTTGGAATACTAAGATAAATGCAGCGGCTAGAGAAAATGGTTTAACTTACAGCAAGCTCATTCATTTGTTGAGAGAGAACGAGGTAGAGTTAGACAGAAAGGTTTTAGCTGGTTTGGCAGAGAATAATCCTAAAGCTTTTTCAGCAGTTGTGAAGAAAGTAAAAAAATAAGTTAGTTGAAAATATATTTTAATACCCTCAGGAATGAGGGTATTTTATTTTATAGCCTTAAACTCAAATTTTTCAGTTTTTTGGTTATAGGATATCTTTACTACGGTACCTCTTGTTATTTCATTCTTTAGAATTTTTTTAGCAAGAGGGCTTCGGATATTTTTTGATATTTCCTCTCTTAATGGTCTGGCCCCGAAAACAGGTGAGTAGCCAAGTTCAGATATTTTTTTGATGGCTTGTTTGGTTACCGTTATTTGAATTCCATGGCTTTCTTTTATTGACTGGCATGTTTCATTGATTAATATTTCAGCAACTTTATTTATTTCTTCTTTATTTAAGCTTCTGAAGACAATTACATTAGAGAATCTGTTTAGGAGTTCAGGTCTAAAGTTTTCGGTGAGTTTACCTTTTAACTTTTGAGATATCTTAGAAACTGAGACATCTTTTTCTATTTGTTCTTTGATAAAGTTTGAGTGAGCGTTTGAGGTGGCGATGATAATTGTGTTTTCAAAGTTTACTGTTTTATCCATAGCATCGGTTAATCTTCCGTCATCAAATACCTGAAGGAAGAGATTGAGTATATCAGGATGAGCCTTTTCAAATTCGTCAAGAAGGATCAAGGAGTATGGTTTTTCTAGGACGGCTTCGGTTAGGTTGCCACCCCTGTTTCCGTCAGGAGAGCCGATTAGTCTGTTAATACTGTCTTGGTCTTGATACTCTGACATATCAAGACGGATCATGGAGTTTCTTGATCCAAACTGGATTTTAGCGAGTATTTTAGAAAGCTCTGTTTTTCCTACACCGGTAGGTCCTACAAAAAGGAAGGTGGCGATTGGTCGCCCTTCTTTGCTTAGGCCGGATCTATATTCACGGAGAGCCCGGGATACTGCTTCTACAGCGTTGTCTTGGTTGATTAGTCGTTGGTGGATAATTTTTTCAAGATTGAGAAGTTTTTCAACCTCCTTTGTTTCCGCTTTTTCTATCGGTACGTTAGATATTTCTTGGGTCAGTTCAATTATTTCATGTTCATCAAGTTTCTTTTTGTTTTTTTGTTGAGCACGAACAAGGGATTGTCTAATAAGATCTAAGGCGCTGGAGGGAAGAGGTTTATGATGAAGGTATCTATACCCAAGGTAGACAGCTTTTTTGATGGCTCTTAGGGTGATGTAGGTGTTGTACTTGTTTTCTAAGATGAGACAGTGATAGATAAGGATTCTGATAGCTTCTTCTCGAGAGACTTCTTGGACCTTGATGGTTTCAAATTGTTCAACGAAGTCAGATTTTTTTTCAATGTACTGTTTATATTCTTGAGGGTAGGTGGCGCCGATGATTGGGGTGTCAGTGCTTTTTATTACCGGAAGGAGGATATCCATGGCGGTGAAGGAGGTGTCAGAACCACTTATTGATTTGAATAAGTTGTGGACGTTAGGAATGAAAAGGATTATGTTGCCGGCAGCTGTTATTTCCCGAGCTATTTTTTTAAGGCGGTTAGCTATTTCTTTTGATTCAGCTTTAGCAAGCAGGGAGCCGATGTTGAGTCTTACAAGACGTTTATCAAAGAGACTTTCCGGTATTTCATCCTTAATTATTTTGTAAGCAAGGTGAGCGGTGAGAGTTGATTTTCCGGTGCCCGGCTCACCGACTAAGAGAGCGTTTGGTTTATCTACCCGAGATAGAGTGTTTGTTAGTTGTCGGTATTCTTTTTTATGACCGATAAGGAGACCAACTTGTTCCTGTCTTGCTTTGGCGGTTAAGTCGTCGCTTAGTTTATCAAGGAAGGGGGTGGGTCTTGCGGTCCAGGCCCGGTTCATTATTCTTTTTCTGATAAACATAGATTGGTGAGCAAAACCTCCAAAAGAGGCGGGTATTGTTTTAATTCCGGCGAACTTTGGTTGAAAACGGCTGAAGATAATTGCTTCTCTTAGATCAATTAGGCTGATATCAAAAATATTAAGTATTTTTTCAATGGCAGGGTTTTCAGACTGAGTCAAGGCAGCAAAGAGGTTGCGGGGGTGAACATATTCTTCGGAGGTGTGGTCAGCGATATAGAAGGCTGTTTTAGCAAGGTTATTTATGGAGTTTTGGAGTTTTGGTTTTGTTTGCTGGTTTTTTGTTTTTGGTTCTATTTCGTTGAGTTTGTTTAAAATTTCTTTTCTAGAAATATTTAATCTTTTTAAAGCTTCTTTGGAACCCTTATCGTTTTTTATAAGGTGTTTGAACAAGAGGAGGTGAAAGTTTTTATTAAGGTTAATACTTTTTCTGTATGCCTGGCTTAGAGCTTTGTAAGCAGAAGGGGTAAATGATTGAGCAATATTTATATCATTTCCCTTGTCATGTTTTTTAGTCAGAGAGGTGATTGTTTTTTGTCCTTCGTTTATGTGGAGGAGTTTGTCTCCTACAAAAAGAATTATTAGAGCTCCAAAAGCTTTAAGTCTTGGGGTTTGGGAAAGTAACGAGAACACAGCGGTTACGGTTAAGACGGTGTAGGAGATATAGGAGATTATTCGGAAAGAGATTTCACCGAAGGTAGAGAGATTAAGTTTTGGTTCTTTAAAGTACATTTTATCCTGTGAGTATTCTATATATTAAAGCAACTGGGAAGAGAACCCAGAATAAGTAAATTAATCCGGAGATTATAAAGAGAATTAGATAGATTATAGAGGCAACTATTAGTCGGGCTGATCTTAATAGAAAACCAACTATATGACCGATTATGGAGTAGTCTTTATAAAGAGGCTTGAAGATGTTTTTGAGAGTTATTTTCCAGGCAAGTCGGTAGTCTATTTTTTCAAATTTAGAGATTATAAAGTGCCAGTACACTTTAGTACCTCTTATATACCAATGCTCCAAAAACTCTATTATTCGAGCTCCTAGTTTTTGAAAAATGAGTGTAATTGTGTTTTCCATATATTTAATTGTATCACACAAAGTTTATGAATTATTCTCTTTAGGGAAGAGATTTTTGAGAAAGTTGTTTTCTTTTAGGATTTCTCTTATTTTCTTTATGTTTTTGAGAAAACCTTTATTAATGAGAACAATTATACCGGCGGTGGTGATTAAAATATCTTTAGCGCGGATCAGAAGATAAAACCCAAAACCTTGAGCGGCGCTGAAGCCGATAGCGCTAAACCAAGCGCTTTCACTACCTTCGCCGATACCAATATTGGCGGGCACAGGTACCAGAGATTCTATAACAGAGGTAATTGATCTTGCGGTGATTGCCTCAGCAAAGTTTAGGTGAATGCCTAAGGTTCTGGCTAACAGCCAGAACATGCTAATTATAGACGTGAGAGCTAAGAAAGATAGGGTGACGTTTATTAAAAGTTCTTTAGGGTGGTCATGGAAGAGGTTGTTGAGAAGATCGTCGAAGTTTTTAATACTGGACATATGTTTTTTTATGAAGGACAGCTTATCAAGTCTTAAGAAATGAATGATTTTTGTGAGAGGGTGTCGTTTTTTGAGGATTATGTAGTATATAAAAAGAAGAAGGAGGGTTACTAAACCTAAAAGAATGTAGAAAATGAAGTTTATTTTTGAAGGTAGGACAAGGAAGAATAAAACATAAGAGATTGAAATAATAAGGAAGAATGATTCGGGGATAGCACTTATTATTCTGCTAGCTATTACAGAAGCGAATGATTTAGAGAAACTTACTCTCGGGTTATCCTTGTTCATTAAGTAGGCAACAACAGGTTCACCGCCGTAATCAGCTAGAGGGGTAAGGTATGAAAAAGAATAACCGGCAAGCCGGTAACTGAGAAGATCTTTAAAAGATATATCATATCCTTCTAATTTTAAAATTCTTTTCCATCTTATTGTATAGAGAGAAAGATAAACAATAGTAAGGCCTAAAAGAATCAGAACATGGATTAGGCCAATCTTTGAAAGTAATCCCAAGATTTCTTCAGCAGGATATTTTTTGATTAAGAAGACAAAAAGAGCTACTGAAGCGAGAGAAAGAATTGTAACTAATATGTGACTTACTTTTTTCATTTTTTTAATTTTAGGCTTGTATATTTAGAAATAACGGACTTCTTCCTCTAATTCAAGGCTGAATTTGTTAAAAACCTTTTTCTTTAGTTTTTGGGCAAGAGTTTTTATCTGTTTTTTGGTGCCATCCCCGGTGTTTATAAAAAAGTTGCTATGGAAACTTGCTACTTTTATATTTCCTACCTTTTCTTCTTTGGCGTTTACTTTTTCTAGAAGGTAGCCAGCAGGTATTTTGCCATCTATTATTTTAGATTGATCTATTTTTTGAAGAGCTTTTTTTGAAACATTTTTAGTTAAAGGGTTTTTAAAAAAGCAACCGGAGGATTTAATATTTGGTGGGTATTTATTATTTCTTTTTTTGATTATTTCTTTACTTTTTTCTTGTAAGGTCTGGAGATTAGCTTTTCTAAGATTAAGTATAGCATTTGTTATTATCAAGGGCTGTTTTTTGAAGATGCTGTCTCGGTATTTAAATTTACAGTCTTTTTTAGTTAATGTTTTTGTTTTCTGATTTTGGAGTATAGTGACTTTTTCGATCGTTTCTGATATAGAATGGCCGTATGCGCCGGCATTACCTGTGATGGCACCACCTAATGTGCCTGGGATACCAACCAAGGTTTCTAATCCTTTTAGACCTAGAGCGTTTAATTTGTTTATTAGGGTTTTAAGTTTGGTGCCAGCTCCGGCTTTTATTTTTGTTTTATCTATTTTTTCTATATTATTGTTTGAGATTTTGATGATCAAGCCGTTGAACTTTTTATCAGGGAATACTACATTACTGCCTCCTCCGAGAATTTTATAGGGGACGTTGTTGTTCTTGGCCCAGCGGACGGCTTGTTTTATTTCTTTTTCTGAGGTGGGTTCGGTAAAGTACTTAGAAGCACTTTTTATTTTAAAAGTGGAGTAGGGGGTTATGTCTTTGTTTTTTTCTATTTCCATTACTTATACATTTTATCAAATATAAGGTGTGATAGTATAATAAAAGTATGATTTATTCGGTAAAAGGGAAAATATCTAAAAAAGGAGACGGGTTTTGTGTTGTGCAGGCGGGGCCTGTAGGGATGAAGATATATACAAACAATGAGACAGTGAATGAAGTTTCAGGAGAAGAGGAGTTTTTCTGTCGGATGTATGTTCGGGATGATGAGATAGATCTGTATGGTTTTACAAAAGAAAGAACCTTGAAGTTGTTTAATATGCTAACTTCTGTATCGGGGGTTGGTCCGAAAACAGCTTTGAATATATTTGATATTGATACGGTAGAGAATATTACGGCAGCGATTATTGAAAAACGGGATGATTTTCTCACCAAAACTTCAGGGATAGGAAAGAAGACGGCCGGGAGAATAATTTTGGATTTGCATAACAAGCTTAGTATTCCAGGAGCTGAGGAGAGAACAAAAAGAATGGATGTTGATGAGGATGTTATTGCAGCGCTTGTTAATCTGGGGTATAAGAAGAGAAAGGTGAAAAAGGTTGTGTCTGAGTTAGGAGCTAAACCGAAGGATTTAGAAGGAAGATTAAGAGCGACATTAAAGAAGCTTAGTTAAATACATGAATAAAGTATTAGGATTTTTTAGAAAAATTATTCCAACTTCGGTATTTAAGTTTTTTCAGCCAGCTTATCATTATTTACTGGCTGTTTTGGGGAGGGTGTTTTTCGGTTCGTTTAGTAAGGAGGTTTTTGTTGTTGGGGTAACAGGAACAAAAGGGAAGACTACGACCGTAGAGTTGATAAATGAGATATTAGAAAAGAATGGAGAAAAGACAGCACTTCTTTCTTCGGTGTATAAAAAGATTGGGGATAAGAGAGAAAAAAAGGATTCTTTAAATACCATGCCAGGGAGATGGTATATTCCTAAGTTTTTGAAAAAAGCAGTGGAGGCAGGTTGTAAATATGTGATTTTAGAGGTTTCTTCTCAGGGGGTGGAGCAGTTTAGACATAAGTTTATTGATTGGAATGCTGCGATCTTTTTAAATCTCCATCCGGAGCATATCGAGTCTCATGGTTCTTTCGAGAAATATAGAGAAGCAAAGGTTAGGTTTTTTGAGGCTTTAAAAAAATCAAAAGCTGGGACAAAGTATTTTTTGGTGAATAAAGATGATGAGAATTCTTTATACTTCGAAGAAGCTTCCGAAGATGTTCCTGATTCAGAGAAGAAGTTGGTAAGGTTTTCAATTGATGATATTTATAAAACTGTAGAAGGAATTAAAGAAAGAGGAGAGGCTCCAGACTGGTTGTACTCTGATTTTAATTTGGAAAACTTAGCAGCGGCAGCGGCGTTTTCAAAATTAAGGGGAGTTCAGCACCAGGTTATCTTTGAGGCGGTAAAAGGTTTTGGGGGGTTGCCCGGGAGGTTGGAGTTTGTAGCAAAGAAACCGTATTCTGTGGTAGTAGATTATGCTCATACACCTGATTCTTTGAGGGCGTTGTATAAAAATTTGAGAGAGAATTATAACATGGCAGATGATGGAAGGTTAATCTGTGTTTTGGGGTCGGCTGGTGGTGGTCGGGATAAGTGGAAAAGATCAGAGATGGGTAAAATAGCTGCCAATTATGGGGATGTTGTTATTTTAACAAGCGAGGATCCGTATCAGGAGGACCCTATGGCAATTATTCACGACATTAAAAAAGGAATGAATGAGACTTCTGAGGAACCGGGAAAATTAGTGGAAGAAGTGGACAGAAGAAAAGCAATTGAGTTAGCGATATATGAGGCAAAAGATGGTGATGTGGTAGCTATTACAGGTATGGGAAGCCAGTCTTGGTTTCATGGTAAGGATGGGAAGATTGCTTGGGATGAGGCCGGGATAGCAAGAGAAATTTTTAATAAATACAATGAGTAGATTTAGAGTTAATGTAAAAAATAAATCTTTGAAGGTATTTGGTAATTCTTTAGAGGAGTTCTTTATTAACGCTGGAGTGGGGTTTTCAAAGATTTTTTATGAAAATTCTGAAAGGTTTGTAAAAAGAGCTAGAGGATGGGGGAAAATAAAAGTTGAGGGTGATCAGATTGAAGATTTATTGAAAAAATATTTAGAAAAGTTAATTAATGTTTGTAAAAAAGAGAAAAAGGTTTTTCCAAGGATTAAGGTTTTGAGAGTTTCTCCGAGATTTTTGGAAGCCCAGATTTTTGGAGTGGAGGTTGATGAACTTGATAGAGTTGTGAAAAGGGTAGAGGTAATTGGTGTAGATAGAGGGGGTAAAATTGAGGGAGAGGTAAGTTTGGATTATTAGAAAAATTTTATTTTTGTTATACTAAACCTTGAATGAATTTTAATTATTTTAATTTATGAAATTAACATTTTACGGAGGAACCAAATCAGTAACAGGGTCAAATTATGTATTAGAAGAAGGAGGGGAAAAGATAATGATTGATTGTGGGTTGATTCAAGGAGGAGATTATGCAGAAAACCCAAACTTTGAAGATTTTGAATATGAACCATCTGAGATTAAGGCGGTGTTTGCAACGCACGCTCATATTGATCATATAGGGAGGTTACCAAAATTAGTTTCTGATGGTTTTGAAGGAAGGGTTTATTCTACAAAACCTACTAAGGGTTTTGCAAAACATCTTTTAGAAGATTCGGTTGATATTTTAAGCAGGGAGGCAAGGAAGTTTGATAAGGCTAGTTTTTGTACTCCAGGTTCTATTAATTCTTTAATGGAGTTATGGGAAGGGGTTAGTTATGGAGATACAGTAGAAGAAGGGCCGTTCAAGGTCACTTTTTATAACGCAGGACATATACTAGGGTCTTCGTTTGTAAAGGTTGAGGTAGGGGATAAGTCGGTTGTTTTCTCAGGTGATCTTGGTAATTCTCCAGCTCCGTTGATTAAAGAAAGAGAACCGATGACGGAAGCTGATTATGTTTTAATGGAGTCTACGTATGGAGGAGAGGAACACGAACCTAGGGAGAAGGTTGTAGGTGAGTTGGAAGATGTAATAGAGAAGGTGGTTAAGAATAAAGGAACATTGATTATTCCTTCTTTTGCTCTGGAGAGAACCCAAGCTTTGATATACCACATTCATGATTTAATGACGGATAAGAAGATTCCTGAGATGCCGGTGTTTTTGGATAGTCCGTTAGCGATGAGATTGACTGATGTTTATAAATCATTTAAAAGTGAGCTTGATGAAGAAACGCAGGAGTTTTTGGATGAAGGACATGAACTTTTTGAGTTTTCTAATTTACATATGACTAAGACAAGTAAAGAATCAAAAGCAATTTGGAATGAAGGTAATCCTAAAATCATTATTGCAGGGGCGGGAATGTCTCAAGGAGGGAGGATTCTTCATCATGAGAAAAGATTTTTACCAGGAAAAGAGAATACAATTTTAATGGTTGGTTATCAGGTGGAGAATTCTTTAGGAAGAAAAATACTAGATGAGTATGATGAGGTAAAGATTGATGGAAAAAGTATTCCGGTGAATGCTAATGTTGAGTATATTCCTGGTTACTCGGCTCACGCTGATCAACCTCAGTTATTAGAATGGCTTCAACCGGCAAGGTTTGATTTAGAGAAGATATATTTAGTTCAGGGAGAGTTGGATCATATGGAGCCTTTGAAAACAAAGATTATGGACGATTTGGCTATTCCCGTGGAGATTCCTGAAAAAGGGCAGAGTGTTGAGTTATAAATTAGTTTTAAATAAGAATATATAATATAATAAAAATATGAAAAATAATCATAAGTTTCAGCCGGCGTATAAAATTTGTGTATCAGGAGCTGCAGAAACTGGTCATTGTGATCCAGAGGCAGCTAGAAAAGCAGAGGAGATAGGAAGAGAAATTGCTAGAAGGGGTTATGTATTGGTGACGGGAGCAACAACAGGAATACCGTATTGGTCAGCTAAAGGAGCAAAAGCAGAAGGAGGTACGGTAATTGGATTTTCTCCCGCCGCTTCTAAGACAGCGCATGTAAGGTCTTATAGATTACCTTTGGATTATCATGATGTAGTTATTTATACAGGTTTTCATTACGCAGGAAGAAACTTGATTCTTCTACGTTCATCTGATGCAGTAGTGACAATTTGTGGAAGAATAGGGACCTTGAATGAGTTTACGATTGCGTTTGAGGATGATAAGCCGGTTGGGGTTTTGGAAGGTACCGGAGGAACAGCAGATATGATTCGGGGGATAATAAAGGAGGCTCATAGAGGTCCGGGTAAGGTTAATTTTTCTAAAGACCCAATTAAGCTTCTTGATGGGTTAATGAAAACGGTAAAGGAGGAAAAGGATATAAAAGATTAATAGTATGAAAAAATTTTTCTTGGCGGTAGGGGTTATTGCCGGAACTATAATTGGGGCAGGTATTTTTTCATTGCCTTATATTTTTACTGAACTTGGTTTGTTAACTGGGTTTTTTTATTTATTAATTTTTGCTGGTATTTATTATTTTATCCATTCTTATTATTTAGAGATTTTGAGGTCAGAAAAGTTAGGAGATCATCATTTTTCTTATTTTGCAAAAAAATATTTATCAAAGTTTTGGGGAAATATTTCTTCTGGGTTGGTAGTTTTGGAGTTAGTTTTTAGTTTGACTATTTATCTTATTCTTTCGAGGATTTTTTCTGGGTTAGTTTTTGGAAGTACGAGTTTATGGTTTGTGGTTATGTTTTGGTTTTTGGGGTCTTTGTTTATATTTGCGAAGGACAAGTTTTTAGGTTGGGCGGAGTTTTTTGGGGGGTTAGGTATCTTGGCTATCATTATTTTTGTTCTTGGTGGTGGTGAGGGTAGTGGTATTGAGGCTTCGTTGGTAAATGATTTGAGTCTGTTTGATGTGTTAGTTCCTTTTGGTCCTTTATTATTTGCGTTTGCGGGAAGGGCGGCGATTTCTAGGGTGGTTGATTTAGGGAGGAAAGTTAAGAGTTTTCCTTGGAAAAGAGTTATTTTCTGGGGAACCTTTTTGCCGATATTTGTGTATATGTTGTTTGTTTTTGGAGTGTTGAGGGTAACGTCGGATGTTTCGGTGGATGCTTTGAGCAGCTTGGGTGGTTTACCTTCTGAGTTTTTGTTAGGTATTGGGTTGATAGGGTTGTTAACTTTGTGGACTTCGTATGTAGTTATTGGAGGAAACGTGTATGATATATTAGAGGATGGTATCCGGAGGAGGGTTGCTTTTTTGGTGGCGGTTTTTTCACCGCTTGTGTTATATTTAATAGGGTTGAATGATTTTTTGTCTGTAATATCTGTGACCGGTGGTTTGTTTTTGGCAATAGAGGCTGTTTTTGTGATTACGATATGGTTGAAGATGAAGGGTGGAATGAAGAGTTTTGTAAAGCCACTTTTGTTGTATTTAGTGTTTTTGATTTCAATAGTATATCAGATACTTAGTATCTTGGGGGTGAGTATTTGAGATAAATTGTTATAATGAATATATGGAAAATTTAATTAGAATTTTAATCACGGTTATGCTGGTTGGTCTGGTGGTAATGGTTATCGTCTTTTTTAGTGTTTTTGGAATTGTTCCGGTAGAGAAGTTAAGCAGTGCCTTAAAGGGTGAGAAAGCAACCTCAACTAATGAGGGGAAAACAGTTATTGTTTCTACCACTACGGTGGTGGAAAGAGTTATTGAAAAAGAAGTGGACAAACCGAAAGAAGAAAAAGAGCCAGAACCGGTGCCTTTTGAGGATAAGTATAAGTATGCGGTGATTTTAGAGAACGGAGAGTTTGCTCCGTCAACGGTTAATGCTAAGAAAGGGGATGTGGTAAAGATCGGATTAAAATCAATGGATGAAGAGTATACAATAAGGATTCCTGATTACGGCCTTTCTCAGACGGTTGTTCCTGAGGATAATAAGCTGATTGCTTTTCAGGCGTTGAGTGGTGGAGAGTTCCCGATTATTTGTGAAGGGTGCAAAGAAGGTTTTCAAGGAAGGTTAATTATTTCAGAATAAATTTATGAATAATAAAGATATAATTGAAGATTTAAAATTTAGAGGACTGATTAATCAGTCAACTGATTTAGATGAGCTTAAGGAGAGATTAAAAAAACCCATTGTGTTATACGCTGGGTTTGATCCTACATCAGATAGTCTTCATGTAGGTAACTTGTTACAGATACTGATGTTGGTGAGGTTCCAGGAGGTAGGTCACAAGCCGATTGCTTTGGTGGGGGGAGCTACCGGGTTAATAGGTGATCCAAGCGGAAAGAGTGAAGAGAGACAGTTGAATCCTCAGGAAAAAGTGGAAGAGTGGGGAGACAGAATAAAAGAGCAGTTGGGGAGGTTTTTAGATTTTGATGGTCCAGCAGAGATTGTGAATAACTATGACTGGTTGAAAGATTTTAAGGTAATTCCTTTTTTGAGGGATGTAGGGAAGAATTTTTCAGTAAACTCAATGATTGCTAAGGAGTCTGTTAAATCAAGATTAGAATCTGGAATTTCTTTTACTGAGTTTAGCTATCAAGTTCTACAATCATATGATTATCTTAATCTCTTTAGAAAGTATGATTGTGAGTTGCAGTTAGGGGGAAGTGATCAGTGGGGGAATATAACAGCGGGAGTTGATTTGGTACGGAGAGTAGAAGGGGAACAGGTTTTTGGATTAACAGCGCCTTTAGTTACTAAGTCAGATGGAACGAAGTTTGGTAAGACGGCCGGAGGAGCGATCTGGCTTGATTCTGATAAAACAACCCCGTATGAATTTTACCAATTTTGGATGAATGTAAGTGATGATGATGTGGTTAAGTTGCTGAAGTTTTTCACCTTTATCTCTCATGATGAGATAAAGAAGTTGGAAAAGGAGGTGAGGGATAATCCGGCAGAAAGAAAAGCTCAGAAAAGATTAGCAGAAGAGGTAACAAGATTAGTTCACGGAGAGAAGTTAACTAAAAGAGCAAAGAAGATATCCCAGGCCTTATTTGAGGGAAGTATTGAGGAGCTTGATAAGGAGGAAATAGAGGAAGGGTTTAAGAATGTTCCTTCGTATGAGGTTTCAGGAGATGAGATAGGGTTGGTTGATTTGTTGAAAGATTCAGGAGTGGTATCTTCGAAGCGACAAGCAAGAGAAGATGTTGAGAACGGAGCAATTTATGTTAACGAGAATAAAGCTAAGGACGTGGATAAGGTTTTGGGGTTAGATGAAAGATTGCATGATAAGTATTTAGTAATAAGGAGGGGGAAGAAAAAATATCATTTAATTCGGTGGAGTAAGTAAGTTTTTAAGTATTAAAAAACGGACCATTACTGGTCCGTTTTTTGTTATGAGTTTATAGTTTTAAACTTGTTTGTCTTTGATTATTTTATCTACCACCCCGTATTCTTTAGCTTCTTTTGCGTCTAGCCAGAAGTCTCTGTCTGTGTCTTGCTCGATTTTCTTTAATTCTTGACCGGTATGATTGGCAAGGATATGATTAAGCCTTTCCTTTATTTTCATTATGTGCTGAGCGGTTATCTCAACATCTACTGCTTGTCCTTTAGCTCCTCCCATTACTTGATGAAGGAGTATTTCTGAGTTTGGGAGAGCAAGTCGTTTTCCTTCTTCTCCGGCAGCAAGGAGAACAGCCCCCATTGATCCCGCAATTCCGATACAGATGGTAGAGACCGGAGCTTTGATGTATTGCATTGTGTCATAGACAGCCATTCCTGCAGTGACAGAACCTCCTGGGGTGTTGAGGTATAGCTTGATGTCTTTATTTTGATCTTTGTGATCAAGGAAGATTAACTGAGCGATTACGCTGTTAGCTACTTGATCGTTTATAGGTCCGCCGAGAAAGATAATTCTTTCTTTTAAGAGGCGGGAGTATATATCATAGGCTCTTTCTCTCCGGCCGTCTTTTTCGATTACTGTGGGTACTAAGTTCATATTTTTGTTAATTTATATGTTTTACTTCGCTTTCATTAAAGCGCAGAGAAGGGTAAAAGTCAAACTTTGGGGAAATAAAAAAAGGCGAACTTAGTTCGCCTTCTGGGGTTGTTTTTTGAGGTAAGATTAATACTCAAAGAGTTTTATCTCGGTGGCGGTAACTTTTTTATTTGTTCTTAAGTTTTCTTTTGTGTAAACAGTGATTTCCTGGTTCTTTCTTAAATCTTTTATACCAAGTTTAGTTTTTGTTGGTGTTCCGTCTGGTTGAGGGTCGGAGTAGTTTAATTTTGTGATCTGTGTTTTGTTGTCTATTTTCAGTTCTCTTTCAATTTTTTTGTGAGGGGAGCCGTCGGGGTGAGGGAGGTAGTCTTCTGGGTCTATCATATCTATTGTTACTCTGTTTCCATATATATCAGTGATTGTTCCTCCTGCTGTGGTTAGGTTTTGGGGAGGAGCAGGGTAGGCCATATTTAGTATGGCACTAAATTCTTCTCGGGTTTCTTCTTGGCCTAATTTTTTTCCAGCAAAAAAACCAAGAAGGCCAATGCCTATAATTGCTATGAGAGTTAATAATATTATACTTTTCTTCATTAGTTTTATTATACATTATTTAAAACTGTTTTTTTAGTTTTTGTGGATAACGGGGTGGTGGTATATAGTTGTTTTCAAACCTAAAATCGAGAGAAAGGTGGTGATGAGTTATGGGTTTTTTCTTCAAAACTAGTAAAGAGCATAAGACTAGTGGTGACCAAAAGAAAATCCTTGGAGATACACATACTGATACTGAAAAATATAGTGGTGTAACAGGCAAAAAGGATAAGTCTTTTGGTAAGCTTAAGGTTTCTGGTAAGAAGCACGAGTTTTCTATGAAGGACGTTCACAAAGATTGATTTTTAGAGAGACCTAAGTAAGTCTATAAACTGCTTTTTATTTTTGATATATAATTAACATATGAAGAACAATGAAAGAAAAATAAATATAAATATAGAAGATGATGAATTATCAAGCCCAGAGCTTGAATGGGAAGATGATGTCAGGAGTGAGATTGAAAGAAGGATTATAAATTTAAAGTTCGATCAAATTGCTTCTCTTTTACAAATTGTAGGGCTTGGTTTTAAAAGGGAGGACATAAAAGAAATAGTGGAAGATATTAAACAAGAGGAATCTAATTCAATTCATTTGGACATTTTGATGACGGAGGCAGACACAAAAGAAAAATTACTTTGGTGGATAAGGTTCTTCGAAAATTATAATAAATAATCCTAAGAGGGATTATTTTTGTGATTAAGGCTAATTTAATAACCCCGGTAGTTTTTATGTTGTATTATAACCACGCTGTGGACAACAGGGTGGTTGTTATGTTGTGGCGTGGTACAATATGAATAGTTGTTTTCAAACCTAAAATCGAGAGAAAGGTGGTGAGTAAAATGAGTAAAGGAACAAAGAATGATTGGGATGATGAAGCTGCACGTGAACAAGGTAATGCTGGAGAAGATACAGCAGATAGTGCAGGACGAGACAAAGGAAAGGACAGAAATAAGTAAATGTTAGCTAACTATTTTTAACCCCTCCCGTTTTATTACGGGAGGGCTTTTATTATAATGAAGGCATTGTGAAGTTATTTAATTTCCAAATTAATAAAGAGGCCTGTTTTATTTATTGGGCGCAGTATATGTCTGGTTGGGGTTGGAATAAGAAGCAAGATGAGGTTGATTATTATATTAATTTGATTGGTGGTTTGAACAATAGAGAGAAGAAGGCTTTAAATAATTTTTTAGATATTTTAGAGAAAGAAGAGCATGGTTATCTATGGTTATGGCGAAGGTACAAAGGAGAAAAACTAGAAGATGAAAAAGAAAAAGAAGAGTGGAAGAAAATTAAAGAAATACTGGATGATTCTTTTGAAAAAGTATGGAATGTAGAACATTCAAAACTTAAAGAATGGCAGGAAAAGCTGTTAGATTTTAATTTTGATGATCCTTTTGAAGAATTTATTTTTAAAACAGAGTCCTTTTTTGGTAAAAAAATTTCTTGGCCGGTAGATGTTCAACTTCATTTTCATGCAAATAAAAAAGGGACTGCGGGAGTCTCTAAAAGAGAATTTCCAGGTTTAATATTACTTGGTATTTCTAATTTAGATGATTCCTTCTTAGTAAAAGCGATTGATACTCTTTTTCATGAAGGAGTTCATTTATTAGATTATCAGTTGGAATCAAAAGATGATTTATTTAAGAGTCTTTTTTTGAAGAGTAAGCTTCATGGGTTTGGTATAAGAGAGGTGAGTTGGAAAAGTCTTTTAAAAGAGACTGTTATATATTCAATAGCAGGTCGTAATTTTAGTTACTTTATAAGAAGTGTTTTCCCTGATTTGTATATGAAAATGAGCGATAAGAAAGAATTAGAAAATTTCAATTATGAAAAGAATAAAGAAAATTATATATTTCAAGCTCAATCTGTTGCTTATAATATAAGAAATCTTACAGCTTCTTATCTCGGCTCAGAAAAAGAGATGGACGAAGAATACATGAGTAATGTAATAAAAACCTGGGAGAATTATTTAAGTCTATAAATACTTGTGGATAACGGGGTGGTTGTTAAGTTATGATGTGATACAATATATATAAAGAAAGTTTATAAAATTTTAAAATATGAAATTATTTAAAAATCCGTTGTTTTATCTTTGTTTAGTCCTTGTTTTAGTATCAGGGATGATGGTTATTAGTTTTGTAAAAGCTCAGTCTAGTTCAAAAGTTTGGGAAGAGCCCGCAGAACAGTTTCCGGGAGGTGTTACCAGTAATCCTATTGATGAGAGTAGCGGTTCTCAGTTTAAAATAAAAGATGATGATGGGAAAGGGCAGCTTGGAGCGTATGAAATAGGAATACCAAATGGAAGTGGAGATGATTTGGATTATCCTAGAATGACAGAGGATGGTTTATGTTTAAGCCCTAGTGGAGATGGTACTCCTGGTTGTATTAATAAATGGAGTCAGGTTTCAGGTGCTTGGACAAGTGGGGATGACGGACTTTATTATAACGGAGGGAATGTAGGTATTGGAACAACGAATCCAGTTTTGAATTCAAATGCCACGGGTTTAAATATTGCTGGGGAAGCAGGTCAGAAAGATGAACCTCAAGATGGTAAAGAAAATATTTCCATGCTTAGAATTACTGATTTGGTAGCTGATTATGGTAGTGATACTGCTACAGTTGGTGAGAAAAGAGGAGGAATTGAGTTTTATTCTAATGAGACCTCGGGTGATATTACTGGTGTGGTAAGTGCAATTTATGATGTTAATGAAAATACGTATAACACAAGACATGGATTAGCTTTTTATACAGCAGGTAATGATGCTCCAAGAGAAGTAATGAGAATAACTAACCGTGGTAGAGTTGGTATTGGTACAACTGAACCTTCAAATTCCTTACATGTTGATGGTAATGGAATGGTTCTTTCGAGGGGCGGTTCTTTGTCTGCAAGAATGGGGGTTGAAGAGGGTACTAAAAGATTTTTTATAGCTCCGGCTGAATCTGATGGTAATGGTTGGGATTACCAGAAAGAGCTTACTTTTAATCCTGGAAGTCAAAGGTGGAAGATAGAAGGGAATATTAATATAACTGGAGATATATACCAAAATGGAGAATTATTTGAAGGAGGTGAGAGCGTTGTGGGTGCTGGTGCAAAGTGTCCAATCTATACTAGCGATGAAGATCAAGATAGAAAAGGACATTTAACATATTCAGGGGATAAGGATGTTTATGATGGTTTTGTCAATCAGAATGGGATAACTGTTGCTTCTGATATGGGAGGGCATAGTAGATTTGCTTGGGGAGATTGTGAAGAGCTCAGTGATGGGACGATAAAGATTATTGATCCTGTTTTAATAAATGATCATCCTGTGTTTAGGTCTGGAGAGATACCTAAGAACGGTTTTGGTTTTAAGCCTGCCTTGATGCCTGTTCAGAAAATTCCTATAAAAGTAAAAGAAGGAAATAGCTTTCAGGTTTGTGAGGAGTTAGGATTAAAGCAAAATTCTACAGATATTTCGACTAACGGAGAAAATGTTGTGGTTGAATACTATTCTGACAATAATAGATGGGAGGAAAAACAAGGTTCACGTGGAACAGATTGGAAGTATGTAAAAAGTGTAACTTGCGGAATAACAGGGGAATCCGCCCCTTCTCCGATTAAACCTTCTATTACTAATATTTCTCAATACGATTCTGGTGAAGATGAGTTTGGTTATTGTTGGGCTAAGTATAGTGTTTCTTGGTCGAATGAGAGTAATACTGATTACTATGAATTGGAGAATTATAATGCATATCTTGGGTGGTGTATTTATTCTACAGATACATTTTATGATAAAACGAGTTATGATGATCCAGCCGCTTTAAGCGAACTGTATCAACCGGGTAAATATAGAGTTAGAGCTTGTAATAATATGGGTTGTTCTGATTGGGAAGTTAGCGACAATTTGCGTCCCGTATGTAATTAAGCGTTTTAATATTCATAAAAATTACCCGCACTTTATTAAAAAGTGCGGGTTTATTTAATTGTTTTCATTTGTGATCCTTTTCTTTCTGAGATTAGTGTTCGGGTTTTTAATTTAAGAGTGCGGGTTTTTTTCTGTTATAAAACTCCATTTGTATCTAGAAAGGTTGTTCCCGGCAACGTCCGTTATTGTGCTGTCTAAAATTATTACATGTTTTGTGTCATACTGAAGTGAATCATCGAAGTTAATGACTAGCTCATTTTCATCTGAATCAACATTAGTTTTGAGAGTGTCATAACTGTAGATATTTACTGGTACTGATTTACCGTCTTGGATAATAGTTGTGGTAGAAGAGTAGGTGGCGAATTTGAGAATTACATCTTCCTTTTCTACAACTACTGGTTCGCTGAGAACGGCTTTGATCTGAATTTTGCTAGGGGCTACCGTTATACCTGTAGTGCCATTTTGTGGTGTTACTGATATTACTTTAGGTATAGTTGTGTCAGGTGGTTCGGGTTGAGGTTTAATTATGTCTTCACAAGAGGTACTAATCAGAATAAAGACTAAGATCAACAAGAATAAAAAAGTACTTGCTCTCCTTTTCATATCATTACTCCTTTTTTAAATTTTAAGGTTTTCTACCTTTATTATTCACTATTATATTTATTTTGTCAAGTATTTAGATTTATTTTATAATCATATTTTCTTTTTAAATAAAAATTACCCGCACTTTATTAAAAAGTGCGGGTTTATTTAATTGTTTTCATT
>CAZBVS010000003.1:0-5625 GCA_964495575.1 uncultured Candidatus Saccharibacteria bacterium | reverse complement strand
ATAAAAATTACCCGCACTTTATTAAAAAGTGCGGGTTTATTTAATTGTTTTCATTCATACCTCCTTATTCTTTGGCCAGTTTGAGTATCGAACCTGAGAATTTCTCTTCCCCAGGGAATGTAAAGAGTGTTATGTATTCCTTGGGATAAATTCCATTCTGTAATATGTGGGCCAGGTCGTTTACCAAGATTAATTTCAAATTCTTTTGTGGAGCTTCTTGAGATTTTGGTCAGTCTGTATTCAGAGTTGTTTTCTTCTAGAAAATATAGATTTCCATCATCATCTTGAGTTTTTTGAATTACATTGTTTAGTTCTATTTTTATGCTCCATTTAGCGAAGAGGGTGTCTAGTGATAGGTTGTAGAGAGCAATACTATCAGATTCTTCGTTTATCATGTAGATCTCGTTGTGTTCGTCTATTATTTTTCCGTCTGAGTAGTTTGGGAACTTGATAACACCTTGGAAGCCACGCATGTCTTGTGGGAGTTTTCCTAAGGTGGGGACATCGTTATAGAAGCCGAAAGTTATAATGTAGTTTTCTAGAAATCCCATATCGGTGACGTTGTAATTTCCACTGTTCATACCTTCTAAAAGATTGCCGTCAGGGTCGAGTTTGTGTAAAAAATTTCCGACATCATAGATGTTTCCTTGATTGTCTTTTACGAATCCGTTTCCTACGTAACCTGAGCACCATATTTTTTGACCATCTTTGTTTATTTTGCAGAGGCTTGTGAGTTTGTTGTAGAAGTATAAATAGTTTGAGTTAGGAGATAGTATATTATTTTCAAGCCAGTCTTCTTTTGAATCAATGGATCCACCCCAGCTTAAACCGATTTCTTTTTTTAATTCTAATTTACCGCTTTTGTCTATTCGTATAAAGAAGCTTCTTAATTTATAAGAATTAGGTCCTAGCCAGGTTTGGTGTGTGTATTTCCGGGCGCTGATATAGATTTTGTTGTCGGAGTTTAGGGTAGTTACTTGAGTCGCGATATAGTATTCAGGTAATCTCCAGAGAGTAGGATCTTTTTTGGTGGTGAATTCCCAGTACTTTGTTTTGTCGTATTTGTTTCCGTTTGAATCAGATAAGCTAGGGCCGACTCCTACAGCGTATAGAGTGTTGTATTTAAGAGAGTCAACAGGTTTGATGGTTGCAATATTGTTGTTGATTTCTACTTCAATTTTAACCCAGCTTGGCAGTGCTCCATCCCAGTAGTACATCAAAAAGGAAGAGCTGTCAGTTGCTATTATTGGTTCGTTGAACTCAAACTGAATGTTAATTTTTTCAGGATCGACTGTGATGCCTGTATCTTTATCTTCAGGAATTACTGAGATTATTTTAGGGGGGATAGTATCAGCGACTGTAGTGTCGATAGATTCTGTGGTGGTAGTAAAAGACCACTTGATGGGGTTGCGTAGAGGTTTTCCTTCCGGGTCGGTGATGTTTTCGTTTAGTTCGCATATGTAGCTAGTATTGTGTTCGAGTGGTTTTTTAGGAGCCATTGCTATACTATCAGATGATTCAGAATCAATTACCTTTCTTAGGATTAGTGGTTCGTCGCTGTTTTCAGGTTTCATTATGAAGCCTTTTTTTAGCGTTGACATGTCTATTTTTTCAGAGAATCCGGCGGTTATTTTTATATCAATAGGAACGTTGCTTGATCCATCAGGAGGGAATACATTAAACAAAAATGGTGGTTCATTCTTCGGGCCTGTTAGAGGATCACAAGATATTAATAAAACGAGAATAAGGATAAATAGAGAGATACTGTTTTTCTTTCTATACATATCATTCCTCCTTTTTTAAGTTTTAAGATTTACTGTTTTCATTATTCACTTTTATATTGGGAGTTGCAAGTGTTTTTAGGGTTGTTTATTTTTGATATAAATCATTGTGGATTATTAGAAATTTTTAGAATTTGTTTGTGTTATAATTAAGTCAATGAAACAGAGATCATATATTGTAGGTTTTTTGATTATCCTTCTTGTTTTAGGAGGAGGGTTTTTCTTTAATTTTCATGAAGTGAATGCTGAAAATATAAAGCCACAGAATTTTGATATAACTCCTAAATCGGCTTGTGGGGTAGAGCTTAGCTGGAATCAGCCAGTAGAGGTTGATCATTTTGAAATTCAACTTCGGATTGGAGACAATACTTTTGATTGGACGCAGATTTCTGAAGGAGGCTCTGAAGGAGAACATGCTCATATAGAGAACCCCCTAAAACCTAATAAAACCTATCATTACAAGTTAAGGTCTTTTAAGTCTGGTCCTGAAGGGTATAGTGAATCTACAGACGAAGTTTCAGTTACAACAAACGAATTATTAGATATTTCACCTGCTCTTACAAGCCTAGAAGGATTAGATTGGGATTCCGGGGGCGAGTTAAATATCAGTTGGTCTGATAATGGGATGCCTGAGGACGAGGATAACTCTGGTTTTCGGGTTTTTGAAAAGATTGGGGATAATGATTATGAAGCAGTAAATACGTTTTCTTTAGGTAGGTTTAGAAATGATGACAAGATTTGGCCCCGAACAATAGATGATGAAACTATAAGACATAAATACAAGATAAAGTCTTATAGAACTGACGAATATTGCAAGGCTGTAGATCAAGACACAGAAGAAGCTGATTATTGGGTTAATTTTTCTGGGGATTCTGATGAGCTTATTATTCCTTCTAAAGTAGGTTTATTAGTTGAGGCAGAGACAAGAAATGATAGACAGGAAGCTAAGTTTGGGTGGGGTGAGGTAGGATCTGCTAACTATTATGATTTTGAAGTTGCGAAAGATGAAGATTTTAATGATGTTATTGATTATGAGTATGGTATAGAAAGGCTTGAATCAGGTTGGGTAAGTTTTTCACAAGATCAAATTTATTATTACCGAGTTAGAGCGTGTAATGAGAATGTTAATAATAAAGGTTGTTCAGATTATGTAATGCGTGAATATAGAAGTAGTTATACTTCTCCTGAAGACTTGGAGACTAGAATACTTCATGTTTCTGGTAGTAGTGAACAAGGAGACGTTAGATTAAACTGGGAAGATAATGCTACTTATCCTCGGAAGATACAAATTTATAGAAAATCATCAAAAGAAATAGAAAAAGCTTTTGAAGTAGTAGAAACTCTTGCTTGTAAACAGGTTGGGAGTGTTTATTCGTGCCCAACAAAAGCAAAGTTGGAAAACCAACCTTTAGGAGAACCATATGATTATGCAGTTTCTTTTAATGTTTTAGATAAAGAAGCAGAAAGCTCGTTATCAAACGTATCAAGTTTGAACCTTAGGATAAACAACATTTTACGAGGAACGGCGTGGACAGCTTCAGATGGATACCATGGTATTGGTTGGGTAAAGTTTAATTCTTTGTCTGAGGGTGAGAGTGCTTCAGGGGTAGATTATAGTGTTCAGATTGATTCTTCGGGCGCTTTGTCAGGATATGCTTGGGGGAATGATTACGGCTGGTTGTCTTTTAATAAGGCTGATTTAGAAGGGTGTCCAAGCGGAACTTGTACAGCAAGGATTGATGAAGGTAGATTATCTGGTTGGGCAAGATTTGTATCGGCAAAAGATAAAGAGGATGGAGCTTGGAATGGCTGGGTTAAGTTAAGAGGTTCCAGTCCTGCTTATGGGGTAAAGAAAAAATCAGATGGATATTTATATGGAGCAGCTTGGGCGGATGATGTGGGAAACTGGATTGTGTTTGGTCCTACAGAAGACGGAACAGGAGAAACTGCTTGTGTAGATGGAGGATTTGCAGGAAAAAATATGGAAAGAATGAATGTACGTATTTTAGCAGCGGAAGAGAGAATAAGTTGTGCGGGTGAAAAAGAGCCTGTGATTAATAGTTTGGTGCCAACATCTAATAGTGTTGAGATAAATTGGAAGAACCCGGTTGATTATGATGGGGTGAATATCTATTACAAAAAATTTAATGAAGATAATTTTCAAACAGCAACATATTATAAACAAGATGAACGATTAAATTCTGGTTCTCGGTCTTACACACAGTCTAGTTTAGATCCAGAAACTAAGTATACATTTTATGTAGAAGGTGAGTTGAATGATCAAACTTTTGATTCATTTGAAGAAAGTGTGACCACTGAAGCGGGAGAGGTTGAGCCAGAAACATACTCTTTCTGGTGTCAGCCAATAGGTAAGAATAGTATAGATGTTTTTTGGGATGGTCCGTCTGATGGGTATAGCCTAACACTTTTAAAGAAAAAGGAAGATTTTTATGATTATGAAATTGTGGATAGGTATAATGGAGGGGTTGGTAGTTACACAGATTCAGGGTTGAGTTCTGAAGAAACCTGGAATTATAAGCTAGATGTTAATGGTGGGGAACCGGAAGTGTTATATGATTCTTGTACTACCTGGAAAGAGAACTTGGAAGAACCTTCTAATCTGAATGTTTATTCTACAGACTCAGATGGTTTACATGTAAATTGGAAAGATAATGCAGCGGAGAAACATGATTTTGAGATTCAGAGGATAAAGGTTACTCCGGATAACCCATCTTTTGATCACTCGAGTGGTGAGGTGGAGGTGTATCCAGTAGGGGATGGATCATACTCTGATAAGTTGAATGTTTATTGGGAAAATACAACAAATGTTTCTGATGAAGTAAGTGGAAAAGTTCAGAAAGGTCTTTATTACCACGTGATTGAGAGAACGGCTGGTACATTTAGAGGGGAGCCAATCTTTAATGCCAACGAGTCTTCGTATGAAAGGATTGAGAAGCAGTTTGATGAAGATTTGGATTATAACTCTACGAAGACGGAGTATCATATAGTGGATGATAAATTGTCGGAGGCAACTACTTATTATTACAAGATAAAAGCATGTTCTTATATAAATGTAGATATTACAAAAGATGGAGAGTATAACCCAGAGCTAATCTGTAGCGATGGTCATTCTTCAGTAAGGTCCAATACTACAGCACCTAAGAAACCAACTGATTTTGAGGCTTCTGCAGCAGGTGAAAATGAGGTTGATTTGAGTTGGACAGATAACTTTGAAGGAGAGGATGGTTATCAGTTGTTTAGAAAATCAGACGGTGATTATGAACCAATTGTTGATTTGGATTCTAATACCGAGAGTTATACTGATTCAGGGTTAAGACCGGAAACTAGTTATCAGTATAAGCTTCAACCTTATAAAGAAAATCCTGATAAGGTTCGGGTGTATTCTGATAGTGTTACTGTTTCGGTGGAAACAGAGGCGGGTATAAGCAGGGGGAAGAATGTAGATCGGTTGTACGCTAGTGTATTAGGTGAGGTCGGGGCTATAGCAAAGAGGTTTAAGAGTTTTGATGTTTTGGAATCAGGCGGTGGTTGGGAAGTAAAAGCTGAGGTTAGTAGTTCATTAAGCGAAGGAGAGTTTGGAAAGATGGTGTCAGAGAGATTGAGTCGAGGGTTGAAGATTGTAATAGAAAAGATTAGTTCTTTAATTAATACTTCTTCTGCAGCAGAGGTAGATACCAGCGTTGGTTTAAGTGGTTATCAAGGAGACATTCTTGATGATTACTTCGGTCAGTTTGAGAAAGATTTAAATTTTGAAGATTCACTTGGATATTATGAAGATAAAGGATTACAGCCTGATACAGTCTATGTTTATCGAGTAAGATCG
>CAZBVS010000002.1:0-51374 GCA_964495575.1 uncultured Candidatus Saccharibacteria bacterium | reverse complement strand
ATAGCGCAATAGCATTGTATTTAGCAGATACTAATAGTCCAAGTTTTACAAACACAAGTAGGTGTACAGCTGATGGTACACTTCCTTCTGGGAGTTGTACTACAGTCACGACCTCTACAGCTGTAGATGGTGGTGGTTGGGTAAATATTGATTTTACGAGTATTTCTAGCGGGTCTCCTTTATCTCGATTACCACTTGATCCGGTAAATGATACTGACTGGTTTTATGCGTATAAAGCTAATGATAGTATGGAGTATGAGATCGCGACGAAGATGGAGAGCACCCGATATGCAAATGATGGAGGAAGTGATGTAGAGAGCACTGATGGAGGAGAGGATAGTGGTTGGTATGAGATAGGGAATGATCCTTCTTTAGATCTGTGGTAAAGAAGAGATTTTAAGTTAGTGGAAAACGGCTAATTATTTAGCCGTTTTTAATTTGTTGTTATAATAATATATATGAGTGCTATTTATTTGAGTTTGGGAATTTTTTTATTAGGATTAGTTATTCAAGTATTTTGGGAAAGGTCCAGTGCTAGATCTGAGTTCTGGGTTAAGTTTTTGTTTTTTGGATCATCTGGGATGGTTTTTCTGTATTATGTGTTTCTAACCGTGGCCCAGTATTTTATTTGGAAAACTAATGGAACTCCTTTTGTTTATTTTTTACCACCGTATGAAAATATTTTTTACTTATTGAATCATCACTTTATTCGTTTTGGTTTGTACTATTTAATTTCCTTTGGAGTTGCGATTTTGTTTTTGTATCTTTCTAAGAAGTTTAACAGAAAGAAAGGGTTTAGATTTTTTGAAAATGAGGAACCTTATTTTGCTGCTTTATCAATATTTCTGTTAGGGAATCCTAATTGGTATTGGGGTTGGGTTTGGTATCTATTGTTAATGGCGGTGATTTCTTTGAGTATTTCATTTGTGAGAGAGAAGTTTTTTGGGATTAAAGAAAGGATGCCACTTTATTCATTGTGGCTTCCAGTGGGGATATTAGTTATACTTATTAATATAGTGATATAGATATGATAAATCTTTCAAAGCAAAAGCTTAAACAAATAATAGTTGGGGAAGGTTTTACTGACGAACAAACCTTCGATTCCGTATATAAAGATGCTATTAGAAGGAAACAAAATCCTTCTGATGTTTTGATATCTAGAGGAATTATTAAAGAAGGAAAGTTTTATGATCTTCTTTCCCAGTATTTAAATGTTCCCCAGGTTGATCTTCAGGAGACTGAGATTAATGAGGAAGTTTTGAATTTATTGCCGGAGAATGTTGCTCGACAGAGAAGAGCAATTGTTTTTGGAAAGAATGATGATGGTTCGTATAACGTGGCGATGGAGAATCCGGCGGACTTAGATGCCATAAACTTTCTTTCGGTTAAGTTAGGCGCCCCTATTAGAGCGTATTTGGCCGAAGAGTCTGATCTGAATAAAGGGTATACGATGTATGGTCAGAAGCAGGCTGAGGACTTCAAGGAGGTTATCGAAGAAAGTATTAAGGAGTCTTTGCGCTCTAAAGCTCAGGGAGTAGAGGAGGCAGCCGAAGATATTCCTATCGTTGCAATTGTTGATAATCTTCTTGCTTACGCTGTTTCTTCTCGAGCTTCTGATGTTCATTTTGAGATATTAGAGGATATAGTGTTGGTAAGGTTTAGGATTGATGGTATTTTGCACGAGATAGTTAGGATGCCAAAGGAGATTCATCCAGCAGTGGTAGCAAGGATAAAGATTTTATCAGGGTTAAGGATTGATGAACATTCTAAACCTCAAGATGGAAGATTTCGTCATGATTTAGGAGATAAAGAGATTGATGTTCGTGTTTCAGTTATTCCTACCTTCTATGGTGAGAAGGTAGAGCTTCGTTTATTAGACGCGGCTCAGAAGCCACTTTCTCTGAAGGAGTTAGGGATGTTTAAACAAACAAGAGAGATGGTTAAGGATGCGATCAGTACAAGCTATGGAATGATTCTTGTGTGTGGTCCTACCGGTTCTGGTAAGACGACTACGTTGTATTCTATTATGAATATCTTGAATCAACCAGAGGTTAACATTGTGACTGTTGAGGATCCAATTGAGTACGATATGAGATATATTAATCAGATGCAGGTAAATCCAGCAGCTGATCTTACTTTTGCAAATGGTTTAAGGTCTATTTTACGTCAGGACCCAAACATTATTATGGTAGGTGAGATTCGTGATTCTGAGACAGCAGGAATTGCAGTTCAGTCTGCGTTAACAGGTCATTTGGTGCTATCCAGCTTGCATACCAATGATGCCCCAACCACCGTACCTCGTTTAATTGATATGAACGTGAAGAGGTTCTTGGTTTCGGCTGTTTTGAATCTTGTGACCGCCCAGCGTTTGGTTCGTAAGGTTTGTCCAAGGTGTAAAAAAGAGTATACACCTGAAGATTCAGTGATAAACTCGATTAAGGATCAGTTAGAACGACTTGAAATTCCGAAAGATGAGGTAGAGATTCCTAAAAAGTTCTATAAAGGAGAGGGTTGTGAGGCTTGTAGTGGTTTGGGTTACAAAGGGCGAGTTGGTATTTTTGAGATAATGGAGATAAATGAGGAGATAAGGAAGTTTATAAATAGTGAGGACTTTAACCTTGATGATTTGCAAGATTTAGCAAGAGAACACGGGATGATTAGCATGTTTGAGGATGGCTTAAAAAAGATTGAGCAGGGGATGACTACTGTTGAAGAGGTGTTTAGGGTTATTAGGGAGTAAAGGTTTTAGTATATAATAATAGTAATATGGCAAGATATCATTACACAGCATCAAAACCTAACGGGGAGGTAGTAGAAGGAAACGTAGAGGCTAATGAAACCTCTGATGTTTTGAGCTACCTTACTGCCAAGAATATGAAGCCTTTGAGTGTAGAGCCTGTTAAGGGTGGTAAAGGAGGTATGAAAAAAGAAATCCATCTTTTTGGGAAAGGGAAGATAGAGATGGAAGATCAGATATTTATTTTTCGGTATTTGTCTTTGATGCTTGGTATTGGTACTAACTTGTTAAAGGCAATTAATATTCTTATCGAAGATTTTGAGAAGCCGGCGGTAAGGGATTTCTTGATGGAGGTTAGATCTAATTTAGAGAAAGGGGCTCCGTTTTATTCTACTTTTGAAAATTATCCAAAGGTGTTTAGCGATGTTCATGTTAATTTAATAAGAGCGGGAGAGGTTTCAGGGAATTTACATCAAGTTTTTCAGAATATTACTTCTTCTTTGAATAAGGAAAAAGAGTTAAAGGATAAGATTAAAAATGCTTTGATTTATCCCGTGTTGTTGCTTGGTATTTCTGTTTTAATATTAGTATTTTTGGTTACTTTTGCTTTACCAAAGATTGCAAGTGTGTTTATGGAAAGTGGTTTTGAGCCGCCATTGTTTTCTAAAATTGTTTTTTCGGTAGGGTTATTCTTTGGAAAAATTTGGTATTTGGTGATAGGAGGGTTGGTAGGAGCTATTGTTGGATTTATTATGGCATATAAAAAATCTTTGTTTGTTCAAAAAGTAGTTTGGAATATTATTACTGATATTCCAGTAGTAAAAGAAATTGTTAAAAAAAGAGCGTTACAAAGATTTGCTTCCACTTCCTCTAATTTGATTAAAGCAGGGATTCCGATAAATAAAGTGTTAAATATTACTGCTAATGCAGCAGGGCATGTAGAGTTAAAGGATGCTTTAGAGAGAATAAATAAAGAAGGTTTGGCTAAGGGATTAACATTGGGAGAAGCCTTTAGAAGAGAGCCATTTTTCCCAAACGTAATGGTAAACTTAATCGCGATTGCTGAACAAGCAGGTCATCTTGAAAATATTTTAGGGACCTTAGCAGATTTTTATATTACAGAGGTTGATAATTCGATAAAGAGGCTTGTTGCGTTGCTAGAACCGTTATTGCTTCTTATTATCGGGTTTGTAATTGGTACAATTGCTTTGTCTATTATCATTCCTATTTATCAGTTGACTACTCAGTTTTAAAAGGTATGAGAAAACAAGATGGGTTTACTTTAATAGAGTTTATTGTAGTTATGGCTATCGGTGTTGTTTTAGCGACCGGTAGTTTTTTGACGTATTCTAATTATAAAGAAAGAAAAGATTTGGAGTTTGCAGTTGATGAAGTTTTCTCAGTTGTGAAAAGTGCTCAAAATAGATCAGTAGTTCAGGAAGGGGGTAGCGGATGGGGAGTGAGGTTTAATAGTTCAAGTACAGGAGAGGATGGGTACGAGCTATTTAAAGGAAGTACGTATTCTTCTAGTACTGTCGAAACTAGCAAAAAGTTTCGAAGACCAGTAAGGTTTTCTGAGCCTTCAGGAGGAAGGACGTATGATATGATTTTTGATTCCAGGACAGGTAAGTTAAATGAAAGAAAGATTATTACCTTAACTCATGAGAATGAGAATGATCAGGCTGGGGACGTGCTTGTAAATTCTTTGGGTAGAGTAACAAGAAGAATGGTAGATGATGTTGTAGGTTATTGGCATTTTGATGAAGGAGTAGGAACAAGTACTTTAGATGCTTCTGGGGAAGGAAATGATGGTGAGTTGATAAGTGGAGTTAGTTGGTTGTCGGGGAACGATTGTAAATCAGGGGGGTGTTTAGACTTTGATGGAACGGATGATTATGTGGAGGTTAATTCTTTGAATAACACTGGTGAGCTTACTGTTGAAGCCTGGGTAAGATTTGATGGTTTAGGTGATAATTGGTTATTAAATAAACGTGATAATTCAAGTGATGATCAATGGCAGTTTATTCATTATGATGGCTCTTTAAGGGCTCAAGTTTATGATGGTGCTAGTAATGTTGGTGAAGCAATTTATGCTTCTATTAATATTAATCAGTGGTATCATTTAGCGTTTGTGACAAATGGAATAAATGGGGGATATGTAAAGCTTTATGTAGATGGAGAAGAAGTAGCAAGTGGTTCTTTAACGGGGGATATGAAATTGGGGGCTAGAGAGTTAGTTATTGGTTCAAGAGGTTGGGAAAAGAGTGCAGGATTACATAATGGAAGAATAGATGAGGTTCGAGTGTATAATACAGTTTTATCTTCGAGTACAATTCAAGCTCATTATGATGATTTGAAATAATATGAAGTTATTTTTAAAAAAAATAAAGAGTTTATTTTTAAAGCAAGAAGGTCAATCTTTGGTTGAGATTGTGATTGCTTTGGCGATAGGAGCTATTTTAATTGGAGGGGCAAGTACGGCGATAGTAGTTGTTTTACAATCTAGTAAAACGAGCCAGATTCAACAGAGTGCGACAGCGTTAGCCCAAGGATTAGTAGAGAATGTGAGGGTGTATGCATTTTCTGATTGGTCTAATGTTTATGGATTAAATAAAACTTCTAGTACCGTGTATTTTATGCATTCTTCTAGTACGGACAATTTTCATTTAGAAGGAAAGGAAGGGATTGTTGATAATGGGATACAGTCAGGATTGGCGGGGCATTGGAAATTAGATTCTGTAACGGGGAGTACAGTTTATGATTTTTCAGGAAATGATAATGATGGGGTTTTGAATAACGGGGTTTTACAAGCTACTTCCAGCGTTTGTTGGGTGGGGGGATGTTTAGACTTTGATGGAACGGATGATTATGTGGAAGTTTCTGATGATAATGTTTTGGATGTATCAAGTTTTACTATTAGTTTATGGATTTATCCTAAAGCTTGGGGTTCTAGTCAAAGGTTTTTGCATAAGAATAATTCTTACGTTATGTGGGATTCAGGTTCTGATATTAGATTTACTTATTATGATGGTGCGTCATGGAATGCTACTGTTTTAAATTATTCTGATGTTTCTACAGAACAATGGCATCATTTTTCGTATATTCATGATGAAAATTCAGGGTCAACTGCATATGTTGATGGTAAAGTGGTATCGACTGGTGGTAGTGCAGAAGCAGTAAATTCTTCTGGTAATAATTTGTATTTTGGTAGTATCGCAGGAAGCAATCCTTTTGATGGTTATTTGGATGATGTAAGGATATATAGTAGAGCGTTAACATCTAATGAGGTTGAAAGTTTGTATGATTCAACAATGTTTGATAGATATTTTTATGTCGAGAACGTATGTAGAACTAATGACGCTAACTATGAAATTGGCGGAGTTTCTCCTTGCGGGGCGGGAGAGGCGTTGGACCCTTTGACTCAGAAGGTTACTGCTGTTATTGAGTGGCCGGGCAAAGAAGAAGAAACAAACTTCTCGTTGTCTGAATATATTACAAGATGGAAGAATGATGTGTTTACCCAGTCTGATTGGTCAGGTGGAGAAGGGTTGGATGGCCCGGTGACTGATTATACAGATTCCTTTTCAAGCTCCACAGACGTAGATTATTCAGATTTAGGAGAGATAAAGATAGAGGGATTTTAGTTGGTGATAATTGATGAGTAGTTATATAATATAAATATATGAAGAATATAGATAAATTTCATCAAAGTGAAAAAGTGAAGAAGGATGTAGAGAGGGTAGAGAAGAAGGTTCAGGAGGTTAAGGAAAGAGTCGAGTCTAAATTTGAAGATAAAGAGAAAGCTTCTCAGGTTTTGGATAAAGACAAGGAGATTGTTAAGCAGTCAGTAAGTGAGTTGGCTGATGAAGAAATAAAGAAAAAAATGGAAGAACCGTCTTCTGAAGAAGATGAGTATTTAGCAGATTATCTTGAAGAGGAAGAAGTAAGTGATCAAACTAAAGAGGTTATTGAATCTTTACTTCAGTTAGCGGTTGATAAGGGAGTGTTTGTAGCGTTAAGAAGATCAAAAAAATTCCCTCCTTTTGTTCAGGACGCTTTTCATGATTCTTTAGTTGATAAGCTTCTTCCTAAATTAAAAGAAAAAGGAATTTTATAATCATGTCTTTTTTAGTTACTTTAATAATTGCTTTTTTGTTAATTGGTGGAGGGATTGTTGGAACAATCCTTTTTATTCGTTGGAGGAGAAAAAAAATAGTTAGAGGTTTAGACACAAAGTTGTTTTTAATTCAGTTACCGAAAGGGAGTGAGGAAGGAAATGATTTGAGTAGTGAGATTAATAAGAGTGAGCAACTTTTTAGTAGTTTGAGTAAGTTTAATAAGCCGGTAGTTTTTGAAACGGCTGTTTCTCATGTCGGAAGAGAGATTTGTTTTTATGCCTCGGTGCCGGTTAGTTTAGCGGAGTCTTTTGTAAGGCAGGTGCAGGGAATTTGGAACGATGCTTTAGTTGAGGAGGTGGATGATTATAATGTGTTTCATCATGATGGTACGACGGTAGGAGGGTATGTGGGTTGTTCTGAAGATTATGTAATTCCTATTAGAACATACGCTGATTTAGAAGCAGATACCTTTCAGTCTGTGTTAGGTGGTTTAGCAAAGATAGATGATGTTGGAGAAGGAGGGGTCGTTCAAGTTATTATCAAACCAGCGGGTTCTTCAAAGAAAAAGAAAGCCAAGGCCGTTTTAAAGGACTTGAAGGAAGGGAAGGGATTATCTGGAGCTGGTAATTCTAGGCTATTAATTTTTGAGATATGGGATAAGTTTTTAGGGAAAGAAGAAAAAGATAAAGAGAAGATGAAGGATAGGACAGTTGATGATAGTTTGGTCGAGGCGGTAAAATCAAAACTCCAAAAACCATTTTTTAAGGTTAATATAAGAGTGTTGGCTTCCGGGCCAAGTACTTTTAAGGCAGAGTCAATATATGATGGTATATCATCTGGTTTTTCTCAGTTTGCTTCTCCGGAGAAAAATGATTTGAGTTTAAGAAAAGTAAGAAATGTAAAACAGATAGCTCATGATTTTTCTTTTAGAAATTTTGATAGTAAAAAGAGTTTAATCTTAAACTCAGAAGAACTTGCAAGCGTTTTTCATCTGCCAACCCCTTTTACAAAAACGCCTAAAATTAAATATTTAAAATCTAAACAGTTACCGATGCCGGCGTCTATTCCTGGGCAAGGTACTTTATTGGGAGAGAATATATTTCAAGGTCAGGAGAAAAAAGTTTATATATCTGATGAAGATAGAAGACGTCATTTTTATGTCATAGGGCAGACCGGGACAGGTAAGACTAATTTTTTGGTTTCCTTGATTAACCAGGATATCCAGGATGGAAAGGGGATTGCGTTTTTAGATCCTCATGGTGATGCAGTGGAGCATATTTTAGGGTTAATACCTAAGGAAAGATATGATGATGTAATTTTGTTTGATCCAACCTCTTTAAAAAGGCCGATGGGGTTGAATATGCTGGAGTATGATTTTGATAGACCAGAACAGAAAACCTTTATTGTCAATGAGATGATTGGAATACTGGATAAGTTGTATGACTTGAAAAGAACTGGTGGGCCGGCGTTTGAACAATATATGAGAAATGCTTTGTTATTGTTGATGGAAGATGCTCCAAATGAACCAGCTACTTTAATGGAGGTGCCTAGAGTGTTTTCTGATAGTGAGTATAGGAATAAGAAGTTAAACAGGATAAATAATGCTACAGTTATAAACTTTTGGAGGAAACAGGCTGAGAAGGCTGGGGGAGAGGCTTCCTTAGAAAATATTACACCGTATGTAACCTCTAAGTTTAATAACTTTATTGCCAATGATTATATGAGGGTTATTGTTGGTCAGAAAGAATCAAGTTTTAATTTTAGAAAAGCGATGGATTCAGGAAAGATTTTGTTAGTTAATCTCTCAAAAGGTAAGATAGGGGAGTTGAACGCTAATTTATTGGGGATGATTGTGGTGGGTAAGATTATGATGGCTGCTTTAGGAAGGGCTGATGTTGATGAAGAAAAAAGAAGAGACTTTAATTTGTTTATTGATGAGTTTCAGAACTTTACTACAGATTCCATTTCTACGATTTTGTCAGAAGCTAGAAAGTATAAGTTGAGTTTGACGGTAGCTCATCAGTTTATTGCTCAACTTCCAGAAGAGATAAGAGACTCTGTTTTTGGTAATGTAGGTTCCATGTTGTCATTTAGGGTAAGCGCTCAGGATGCTGAGTTTTTAGCAAAGCAGTTTGAACCCAAAGTATCTGAGAGAGATTTAATAAATATTGATAATTATAACTTGTATGTAAAGTTGTTGATAAATGGAGAAACTACAGATCCATTTAATATGCACGCTTTTCCTGCTCCAGGACCGGATATTAACTCAAGGGATGAGTTGAAGAGTTTACTTGAGAAAAAGTATGGAAGACCTCGGGAAGAAGTAGAGAAAGATATTACCAAACGTTTAATGGAGTAATTTATGTCTAAAGAATACTCTTTATCAATATTAATCTCAGGATTAGGGAGAAGTAGGGAAGAGGTTGTGTTAGATTTGGTGGATGTAGATAGCTATCTATCAAAGTTGAGATATAGTTCGTATGAGATTTTAGTGGTAGACGATGGCTCGTTAGATATTGGGAAGACAGTTGATAGCTTTGATGATTTTTTACCGTCTGTTTTAGAGGTTAGCGAAGAAAATATTTTATCGAATATTTCTGGAGAAAGAGTTCTGGTTGTTAATGATTTTAATGATGTATCTTTTAACGATTTTGAGGAAATGATAGATGTTTCTAAAGATGATTTTGATATGGGTTTCATGAGAGAAGAGAAGAGGCATTTTTTGGAGAAGATTACTCAGGTTTTAAGGAAAGTTTTAAAGATTAAACCGGAGATAAGAGTTGTTTCTAATCTTGGGTTAGCATATTTTGATCCTAGCGTTTTAGAAGAAGTTTCTTTATTTAATTTTTCTAAGGCTTGGGTGATGGGAGTTTTAAGAGGGTATTCAGTTAAGGTATTGGATAACGAAGATGGTTTGAAGTTAGGATTTTCTAATTATGGTTGTGTTTGGAGACATCTTATATCACACGGGTTTAATAATTTAATTAAAAAGATATGGAGAAAATAATTTTAGGAAATTGGAAGATGAATCCTCAAGAAAAAGAGGAGGCAGTTGGCTTAGCGAAAAAAATTGTTGAGAGGTCTGGTAAGAATGTCGTTGGTGTTGCTCCTCCGTTAGTTTTTTTGAGTGATGTCAGTGATGTTGTTAGTGATTCTTCAGTAATGTTAGGGGCTCAGGATGTTTTTTGGGAAGATGAAGGTAGTCATACAGGAGAGGTTTCAGTTGATGAGCTAAAATCTTTAGGGGTTGAATTTGTTATTATAGGCCACTCTGAAAGAAGAGGGTTGGGAGAGAGTGATGAGGAGGTGAATAAAAAGGTTAAGCAGGTTTTGGAAAATGATTTAAAGGTAGTTCTTTGTGTAGGGGAGCCGGAGAATATGAGAAATAAAGGAGTGGATGTAGCAAAGAGATTTGTGTCTGGAGAGCTGGAAAAAGGATTAGAGGGAGTTTCTATAGATGATGATTCTTTAATGATAGCTTATGAACCAATTTGGGCGATAAGTACTCAGAGTAAAGGACCTGCATCAGTAGATGATGTTTTGGAGATGATTTCATTCATTAAAAAGTATTTAAAGATCAATGATTTAAATGGAGGTACCCCTGTTTTGTATGGGGGGTCAATTAATGGAGATAACGCCGGTAAGTTTTTGAGAACAAAAGAAATTAACGGAGTGTTAGTTGGAAGGGCTAGTCTTGAAGCAGATGAGTTTTTAAAAATAATTGATGCAGCTTAATATTTAAATGGAAGCTGTTTGTTAGGTGTTATATAATGAATATAATGTCACGTAGATTAAAACAAATTGTATATGGGTTTGTGTTTTTGGCTTTTTTAGCTGGTTTGATATTTTTAATATCATTTGATTTTAATAAAAAGAATTCTAAGTCTGTTGAAGAAGAAGAGACTGATTTTGAAGTGAAGATTGTAGATGATGTAGAAATTTTTCGATTGGATCCTGAGAGAGTATCATTTTTAGTTCAGGTAAAAAATACTAATTTAGAGAAAACAGCTTACTTTTCCTATCGTTTTGATATTAAGTCAGGAGGATCTGTTGAAAAAGAGGTTTTTGGTGATGAGAGGTTAGCTCCCTCTTCAGAAGAGTATTTAATTGAAACAACATCGTTTGATGGAAAGGTTAGTGATGTTGAGTTTGTTGTTGAAGATGGAGGGTATAAAAAAGCAGTTGGTTCAATCAGGGAAAAGTTATTAGTAAAAAATATTAATACCTCTTTAGAAGAAGACAGGGCGGTAGTTTCTGGTAGTGTAAGGAATGAGAGTTTTGTTTCTGTTCCGAGGTTAGAGTTAATTGCAGTTTTAGCTGATGAATACGGTTTTAGGTTGTCGGGGGCTAAAACAGTTTTAGAGGATATCCCTTCTTTTGAAGATAGGAATTTTGAAATTTTTGTTCCAGTTAATCAAGAAGTAAAGGAAAATGTTAACGCTACGAGTACTGAGGTTTATATAAACTTGGAGTAAATGAGTTTAAATGATTATAAAAAATTTGATTGGGTTTTGTTGGGGCTGGTAGTAATACTAGCCTGTATTAGTTTGGTAACCTTATACAGTATTAATAAAACTTATTTTTCTCGCCAGGCTATTTGGTATGTTATTTCGTTTTTAGTGATTTTATTGGGGAGTCAGATAAAATGGGGTTGGTTGATAACTCAGGATTGGTTTCGGCATGGTTTTTATTGGTCTAGTATTGTATTGTTAGCGGTTCCTTTTTTACAGCCGGGAGTAGTGAGAGGGACAGAGTCGTGGATTAGCTTAGGTTTTATTAATTTTCAGCCGTCAGAGTTAGTGAAGATAAGTTTAATAATTTTATTAGCAGGTTTTTTCTCGAGAAAGTATTTAGCTGCTTGGCAGAGTAAGAATATATTTGTTTCATTTTTTTATACCATTGTCCCGGTAGGGATTATTGCTGTGCAGCCTGATCTCGGTTCTGCTATTGTGGTGATGGGGATATGGGTTGGTTTTATTTTGATGAGCGGAATTAATAAGAAGAGATTTTTGATAGGAGTGTTGGTAGTGTTTATTATTTTAGCAGTGATGTGGACTAGCTTTTTAAAGCCGTACCAAAAAGAAAGGATATTGGGATTTTTGTCTCCAGAAGCAGATCCTTTAGGGGTGAATTATAATGTTACACAATCAAAGATTGCTATTGGATCTGCTGGTTTTTGGGGTAAAGGCTTTAAAGGAGGAACTCAGGTTCAGTTTGATTTTTTGCCGGAGGCCCATACTGATTTTTTGTTTGCTTCTTTTGTAGAGGAGTGGGGAGTGTTTGGAGGATTGGTTTTGGTCTTGACATATCTTGGTCTTATACTTAGAATGACTATTGTCGGCTTGAGGTTGAGAAGGAATGACCTTAAGTTTGTTGTGTTGGGAATGGGATTGATATTTTTAATACACTTTTTTATAAATATTGGTTCGAATCTTGGGCTGGTGCCCGTTATAGGTATTAGTCTTCCGTTTGTAAGCTATGGAGGTTCGAACTTGTTGATTTCATCCCTAGCATTAGCTATAATAGAACGCAATAAAATTGAATCATCATATTAAATAAAAATAAAGCATGCTAGATGCGCGTTTTATGGTCGCGCTGGGTTTGGCTGTCTTAATTTTATTAGGACTTGGATATTTTTTTTATAGCCTTCAGCCTACACTTGCCGGCAATGACCTTGTAGAATTTAAAATATCAAAAGGAGAGAGTTTCCGGAGTATTGGAGCTCGCTTGTCTCAACAGTCATTGATTAAGTCAATATTTGTTTTTAAGCTTTACTCATTTTTAACAGGAAGGGCGACTAGGTTTCAGCCTGGTATTTATGAGTTGAGTTATGAAATGAGTGTGCCGGAGATTGTAGGAAATATATCGGCTGGAGGAGAGAATGAGGTTCGAGTAGTTATTCCTGAGGGATCAACGGTAAAGGATATAGATTATATTTTATCTAAGGCTGAGGTTATCGAACCAGGACAGATTGAAAAATATAAGATTGATTCATTAGACGAAGATTATGTATTTCTTCGTCATTCGTTTAGTGAGTTCAGTGTGGATATGAGTTTCTTGGAAGGTTTTCTTTTCCCTGATACATACAGATTTCATATAGATTCAGATCCGGAGGAGGTTGTAAGAGTGATGCTTGATAATTTTGAGGAAAAGGTTTGGGAAGAGTTGAAGAACAGAGATAATTGGTATGAGGATTTGATTTTGGCTTCATATTTAGAAAAAGAGGTTCCTGAATATGAAGATAGAAGAATAGTTGCGGGGATAATAAGGAAGAGGCTAGGGTCTGGTATTCCGTTGCAGATTGATGCAACTATAAGCTATGTAAAGTGTAACGGAGGTTTTCTTGAATGTGATACTTCAGATATCAAGGTTACCAACGGTGATTTAGATAATGTTTCATCACCTTTTAATACATATAAAAAGATGGGATGGACTCCGACTCCTATTTCCAATCCAGGAGAAAAGGCAATTAAAGCAGCTATAAATCCTAAACCGAGTCCTTATTGGTACTATTTATCAGCTAAGGAAAGTGGAGACACTATTTTTTCCAGAACATTACAGGAACACAACTTAAATCGTCAAAGGTATTTATAACAAATAAAAAAGTCATTTAATTTAAAAAAATAAGTTAAAAACAAAAATGTCAGCACCCAAACCAAAAGTATTCTCTTCGTATAAAGGTCCTAAAACTGACCAGCCAGGTTTTTTGGATATTCAGTACGATTCTTTTGAGTGGTTTGTAGAAAAAGGTTTGAGAGAACTTTTAGATGAAATTTCTCCTATTACAGACCATACAGGGAAAAAGTTAGAACTTCACTTTTTAGAGTATAAGTTTGATGAGCCTAAATACACAGAGGCTCAAGCAAGAGCTAAAGATCAAACATACCAAGCTGCTTTAAGGGCTGACGTGAAGTTAGTTGATAAAGAAGATGGTCATGAAAATACCCAGGAAGTTTATCTGGGTGATTTTCCTATTATGACTAAGAGAGGAACCTTCATTATAAACGGAGTTGAAAGAGTTATTGTTTCTCAGTTGATTCGTTCCCCAGGAGTGTATTTCACTGCTAAATCAGATCAAGGAAATAAACGTTTTGGAGCCAAGGTTATCCCAAATCGTGGATCTTGGCTTGATTTTGAAACTCGAAAAAGAGGAGTTATTAATGTAAAAATAGACAGAAAAAGAAAAACTCCTGTGACCCAGTTACTTCGAATATTTGGTTTGGAGACCAATGATGAGATATTAGATGAGTTTGAGGATATAGATACGGGAGAGACTAAGTATATAGAGAAAACTTTAAGCAAGGATCCGGCGGAGACCGTTGATGAATCATATGTAGAGATATATAAGGTAATGAGGCCAGGGGACGCTGCTAGTATCGATAACGCTAAGAACTTAATCAAACCTATGTTTGAAGATGAGGATAGATATGATCTTGATGAGGTAGGGCGGTACAAAATGAATCAAAGATTAGGGTTTGATAATGATCGAGAAGGTTTGTTAGGTAAGGAGGACGTTGTTGAGATTGTTCGAGAGATTATTCGTTCTAACAATGATCCAGAAGCAGAGCCTGATGATATTGATCATTTAGGAAATCGAAGAATAAGAGCGGTTGGTGAGTTGATCCAGTCTCGTTTAAGGGTAGGGTTTGCTCGGTTGAGAAGAGCTGTACAGGATAAGATGTCTACTTTAGAAAAAGGAGAGTTGCAGCCTGCTCAGCTTATAAATTATAAAATTATTACCTCTGTTGTTAATAGTTTTATGTCATCTTCTCAGCTTTCCCAGTTTATGGATCAGTCTAATCCTTTGTCTGAGCTTGAGCATAAGAGAAGGTTGTCAGCGATGGGTCCAGGAGGTTTGACTCGTGAAAGAGCTGGATTTGAGGTTCGAGATGTTCATACATCTTATTACGGAAGGATATGTCCTATTCAAACTCCAGAAGGTTCTAATATTGGTTTAGTTAATTACTTAGCTAACTACGCCAGATTAAATGATCTAGGGTTTATTGAGACCCCATACTTCAAAGTTAAAAACGGTAAAGTTACCAAGAAAGTTGAGTGGTTAGATGCTGTTGAGGAGCAACAGTACAATATTGCTCAGTCTGATGCTCAGGTTGATGATAAGGGTAAGTTTAAAGATAAAGAGATTGCAATCCGTGTTAACGGTAGTGTAGGGAAGTGTAAGAGGAAAGAAGTAGATTATATAGATGTAGCTCCACAGCAGATGATAAGTGTCTCCACTTCCTTAATACCATTTTTGGAGCATGATGATGCAAACCGAGCTTTAATGGGATCTAATATGCAGAGACAGGCGGTACCTACTTTAGAACCACAAGCACCTTTGGTGGGAACAGGAGTAGAAGAAAAAGTTGTTTTTGATTCGAAGTTAGCAGTATTTGCAGAAGAAAAGGGAGAGGTAGTTAAAAGTGATGGAGAAGAAGTGGTGGTTAAAGGTAAGTCAGGCAAGAAAAAATATCCTCTTATAAAGTTTAGAAGATCAAATGATTCAAGTTGTATTTCACAACGCCCCGTTGTTGAGCCAGGAGATAAGGTGAAGAAAAATGATCTGTTAGCTGATGGTCCTTCTACCGATGATGGAGTGCTTGCTTTAGGGCAGAATTTGTTGGTTGCCTTTATGCCTTGGGAAGGAACAAATTTTGAAGATGCCATTTTAATTTCTGAAAGAGTGGCAGAAGAAGGATATTTTGACTCTATAAACATAGAAACATATACATGTTCTGTGCGAGAAACTAAGCTTGGTCCGGAGATTACTACACCTGACATTCCTAACGTTGCGGAAGATAAACTTCGTAACTTAGATGAAGAAGGAATTGTTAGGATTGGAGCGGAGGTTCAAGAAAATGATATTTTAGTTGGAAAGATTTCTCCTAAAGGAGAAACAGAGCTTACTCCTGAGGAAAGATTGCTCAGGGCTATTTTTGGTGAAAAAGCAAGAGATATAAAAGATACTTCATTAAAGTTGCCTCATGGTAAGCGAGGAAGAGTTATTGGAATTAAGGTATTTTCTCAGGAAAAGGGTGATAAGATGGATGCTGGAATTATCAAAAAGGTTCAGGTTGAGGTAGCTCAGATAAGAAAGATAAAAGCAGGGGATAAGCTTGCTGGTCGGCATGGTAACAAGGGAGTTATTTCTCAGATAAGACCAGTTGAGGATATGCCTTTCTTGGAGGATGGAACTCCGATAGATATTGTGTTGAATCCTTTGGGAGTTGTATCCCGTATGAACCTTGGTCAGATTTTTGAGACCCATCTTGGTTTTGCAGCGGCTAAAAATGGTTATCGAGCCGTAGTTCCTAACTTTGTGGGTGGTGACCAGGAAGTTATTCAGGAAGAGTTAAAGAAGGCTGGTGTTCCGGAAACTGGTCAGGTTGATTTGTATAATGGGTTGACCGGGGAGAGATTTGATAAACCGATTACCGTTGGTTATATGTACATGTTGAAACTTCACCATCTGGTTGAGGATAAAATTCATATGCGTTCTACAGGCCCATACTCCTTAATTACCCAGCAGCCATTAGGTGGAAAAGCACAGTTGGGAGGTCAGAGATTTGGAGAAATGGAGGTCTGGGCTCTTGAAGGTTATGGTGCAGCATACTCTCTACAGGAAATGTTAACTATTAAATCAGACGATGTCCTTGGTCGTTCTTCGGCCTTTGAGTCAATTATTCGTGGTCGACGAATAAAGAAACCTACTATCCCTGCTTCATTCAATGTTTTGATGAATGAGATTAAGTCATTAGGGCTTGATGTTGATTATGAAAGTGATGAAGAAGAGGATAGCTTTGAGGACGAAGATTAAATTTTATATAAAAAAACATGTCTAATAAATTGAGAAACATAAAAGATATTGACCGACTCTCTATATCCCTTGCTTCACCAGAGGAGATACTTTCTTGGTCTCACGGAGAGGTTACAAAACCTGAGACGTTGAATTATAGAACCCAGCGTCCTGAAAAGGAAGGGTTATTCTCAGAAAGGATTTTTGGCCCTACAAAAGATTACGAATGTTATTGTGGAAAATATAAGAAGAGGAGATATAAAGGAGTTGTTTGTGAGCGTTGTGGTGTAGAGGTTACCAGATCAAGTGTTCGTCGTGAAAGAATGGGGCACATTAAGTTAGCTGCTCCAGTGGTCAATATATGGTTTTTAAGAACTATTCCTTCTAAGCTAGGGACTCTTTTGGGAATGAGTATGTCTAAGCTTGAGAAGGTTATTTATTATGCTGCTTATGTAGTTACAGAAGTAAATGAAGATAACAGGAAAAGAGCTTTGGATTTGATTGAAGAAGAGTATAAGAATTTGAAAGATAAGGATAGTACTGATTTAGAAGAGCTTGAAAAATCAAAGAAGAAGAGTGAGAAGATTTTAAAGAATCTTCATGAAGGAATGATTATTTCCGAGGATGAGTATCTTTTCTTTGCTAAGAGGTTTGCGGATGTGTTTAAAGCTGGAAGAGGCGCAGAAGCTGTTTTAGAAATATTAAAGAATCTTGACCTTGAGGAGTTAATTGAAGAGTTAGAGGAAGAGATGGAAAGTACAGGGAGCAAAAACAGACGGAAGAAAATTGTAAAGAGATTAAAGGTGGCAAAAGCTTTTCTTAACTCAGAGAGCAAGCCGGAGTGGATGGTGATGAGTGTTATCCCTGTTTTACCGCCTGATTTGAGGCCAATGGTGGCTTTGGATGGAGGTCGTTTTGCTACCGCTGATTTAAATGATTTATATCGTAGAGTTATAAACAGGAATAATCGTTTGAAGAAGCTTATCGAACTTAAATCACCTGACGTAATTTTGACTAATGAGAAGAGGATGCTGCAGGAGGCAGTAGATGCCTTGATTGATAATACAAAGCGTTCAGGTAGTCAGGTAATGTCTTCTAGGCGAAGACCTTTGAAGTCATTAGCCGATATGTTAAAAGGGAAGCAGGGAAGGTTTAGGAGAAACCTTCTAGGAAAGCGAGTTGATTACTCCGGTCGTTCAGTTATTGCTGTAGGTCCGGAACTTGATTTAAATGAGTGTGGTTTACCTAAGGAGCTTGCTTTGGAGATATTCAGACCGTTTGTGATCCATGAGTTAATTGATAAAGGGTTAGCTTATAACATAAAGCAGTCTAATAGACTGATTGAGCAAGAGGTAACAGAGGTGTGGGAAGCTTTGGAAGAGGTTATTCAAGACCGGATGGTCCTTCTAAACAGAGCCCCTACATTACACAGGCTTGGTATTCAAGCTTTCAAGCCAGTTTTAATTGAAGATTTGGTAATTCGTATTCACCCTCTTGTTTGTTCGGCTTTCAACGCTGACTTTGATGGGGATCAGATGGCAGTTCATCTTCCATTAACTGAGGAAGCTCAGCATGAGTGTAAAACATTGATGGATGCTAAGAATAATATTTTGAAGCCTGCTAGTGGAGATCCAATCGTTTCTCCTACCCAAGATATGGTGCTTGGTATTTATTACCTAACAAGAATTGCTAAGAATGCTCATGGAGAAGGTAAGGAGTTTTCAAGTTTTGAAGAAGTTGTTCATGCTTTTGAGTATGGTTTTATTGATTTGAACGCGAAGATAAAGATCCCTATGGATGGGGAGTTAATAGAAACAAGTTATGGACGACTGATCTTCAATACCTTAATGCCTGATAATTTCCGATATGTTAATGAGGAGTTGGGTAAAAAAGATTTGAAATCAGTTATTGCTGAGATTGTAGACTTACATGGTATTAAACAGGCTCATGTATATTTGGACAGGATTAAGAAGCTTGGGTTTAAGTATTCTACTATTTCTTCTATATCTTTGGGAATGGTTGATGCAAAAATTCCTGAAGGTAAGAGTGATGTTATTGAAGAAGCTGAGGAGGAGATTGATGAGATTGAATCTCAGTATGAGGAAGGTTTGTTAACTAACGAAGAGAGGAAGAAAAAAGTTATCCGAGTTTGGACGGACACAAAAGACAAAGTGGGAGATATGGTGCCGGATGCTTTGGGGGAGGAAAATTCTATTAATCAGATTATTACCTGTAAGGCACGAGGAAGTTGGAGTCAGCTAAACCAGGTTATGGGAATGAGAGGTTTAGTGTCCAACCCAAAAGGTGAAACCATTGAGTTACCGGTTAGAAGTTCATATAAAGAAGGTTTGTCTGTTCTTGAGTTCTTCATTTCTACTCATGGAGCAAGGAAAGGTACTACTGATACTGCCTTAAAGACCGCTACAGCAGGGTACTTAACAAGAAGGCTTGTTGATGTATCTCAGAGTGTGATAGTTAGAGAAAGGGATTGTAGGACGGTAACGGGTATTGAGATAAGAAGAGAGGATGGAGAAGAATACGGTCATGATTTTGCAGATAGGTTATATTCTCGAACGGTAGTTGATGATGTTAAAGACGGTAATAAAGTATTGGTAAAATCAGGTGAAATTATTGATAAAAAGATAGCTAAAAAAATTGCGGAAAGTGATATTGATAAAGTGAAGGTCCGTTCTCCTATTACTTGTAATACGCCATGGGGAGTTTGTGCAAAGTGTTATGGATTAGATTTAACAACTGGAGAGTTAGTAGAAGAAGGAGAGGCTGTTGGAGTAATTGCCGCTCAGTCCATTGGTGAGCCGGGTACTCAGCTTACAATGAGAACTTTCCACGTTGGTGGTGTTGCAGGAGTTGATATTACTCATGGTTTACCAAGAGCTGAGGAGTTGTTTGAGGCTCGTAATCCTAAAGGGCGAGCTGTTATGAGTAAGGTTGAGGGAGTAGTTGGCTCAATTGAAGAGAAAAGAACAGTTAAGAAGATTGTTATTGATAAAGGAGGAAAGAAAAAATCTTCTACCAAAACATATACCGTACCTAAGGGAGTGAAGCTTTATGTGAAGGAAGGTGACGAGGTTGAGGAAGGACAGATTCTTTCCGAGGGTCCTTTGAACCCTGAAGATATTTTAGAGCATAAAGGAGTAGATCGGTTAAGAAGATACATTATTAACGAGATTCAGAAGATTTATGTTCCTGAGGGAGCATCGATAAATGATAAGCATGTTGAGATTATTGTAAGACAGATGCTTTCTAAGCTAACTATTGAAGATCCAGGAGATACTGATTTCTTATATGGAGAATTGGTTGATAGATCAAAGTTAAGAGAAGAGAACAAGAGGGTTAGAGCAGCTGGTGGTGATTCTGCAAAAGCAAAACAAGAAGTACTCGGTATTACCAAGGTAGCTTTGAACACTGAGAGTTTCTTGTCTGCGGCTTCATTCCAGGAAACAAGCAAGGTTTTAGTGAATGCGTCTATTGAAGGCAAGACAGATGTGTTAAGAAGCTTGAAAGAAAATGTTATTATTGGTAAATTGATTCCTGCAGGTACTGGTTGGAGAGGAGTACCAGAAGATCAGATTGAAGAAGAATGGGAGAGGAAACATGAAGGGGATAATAAAGAAGAATAAAAATAAAAAATATGGAAAAAAGAAAAAATAAATATGATCTAACGGTTCTTTTGAGGGAGGAAGATGATTCTTCGTTAAAAGAATTAATTAAGAAACATGGCGGTGAAGATTTGTCAATTGTAAAATCATTAACAAAGGTTGATCTTGCTTATGAGGTTGAAGGAGAACAGCGTGCTTTCTTGGCGGCTTTTGAGTTTGTTTTAGAGACAGATAAGGTTGAAGATTTAAAGCAGGACTTAAAGATGAAAGATGTCTTTTTGCGTCATTTGATGTTAGAAGCAGCAGATAGAGGAGATGAGAAGAAAAAGAAGAGGAAGAAAGTTGGGTCAAAGAAAGAAGAGAAGAAGTTTGTTAGCAATGAAGACTTGGAAGAGAAGATTAAGGAGATCAGTGAGTAGATTCGTTGTTTAGTTTATAATGTGTTATGATTTACTTATAAGGTCGTAATTGAATAATATTTAAAAAATATGAATTTAAATAAAGTTATTATAATTGGTCGAATGACCGTTGATCCTGAGTTGAAGAATACTTCATCAGGGAATGCTGTTACTAATTTTAGTGTGGCTACTAACCGGTATTGGACTAATAATGATGGGGAGAAGCAAGAAGAAACTCAGTTTCATAATGTAGTTGTTTGGGGAAGACAAGCCGAGGTTGTTAATCAGTTTTTGAATAAAGGGTCCTTGATTATGATTGAGGGAAGGTTGCAAACCAGAACCTGGGAAGGCCAGGATGGTCAGAAGAGAAGGACGACGGAGATTGTGGCTCAGAACATCCAGTTTGGTCCTAAGGGGTCAAATAAAGGGGATTTTTCAGGTGGTAAGAAGGCTGATCAGTCTGCTAAAGAAGATGTTCCTGAAATTGATATTGATGACTTAGGAGAAGAGGATGATGAGATCAAAGGAGATGATATTCCTTTTTAAGCTTGATATTAATTTAATTTTGATTAGTATAGATTAAGTATGGCAAAAAATAAAAAACAATGTACATTCTGTTCTAAGGATGTAAAACATATTGATTTTAGAAACATAGATATTTTAAAGAGGTATGTTTCTTCTCAGCATAAGATAATTGACCCTGTTCATACGGGGGTTTGTTCAAGGCATCAGCGTCAACTTGCTAAAGCTATAAAGCGAGCAAGAAGAATGGCTTTACTGCCTTATCAAGGACAGGAATAGAATTGAGTTGTTGAGATTTAGATAGCCCAGAAAATTTCTGGGCTATATTTTTTTGATTTTGACTTTATAAATCTCTTAAATTCTGGCAAAATAAAGGTATATAGGTATTAGTAAAATTAAATAAATTTAATATATGACACCAAAATCAAAAAAAGAGGTTAGAGTGCGTTTTGCGCCTTCACCAACAGGTCCTTTTTCTATCGGGAACGCAAGAACAGCTCTTTTTAACTGGTTATATGCCCGACATAGAAAGGGTAAGTTTTTGTTGAGAATTGAAGATACTGATGAGAAGCGTTCTAAAAAAGAGTATGAAGAGCTAATATTAGATGGATTAGAGTGGCTAGGTTTTGATTGGGATGAAGAGCTTGTTCATCAAAGTGAAAGAAAGGATATATATAAAAAGTATTTGGAAAAATTAATCGATGAAGGAAAGGCTTTTAGATGTTTTTGTTCGGAAGAAGATTTAGAAGCTGACAAGGAAGCAAAATTAAGTCAGGGATTGCCTCCTACATATTCTGGGAGATGTAGAAATCTTTCTGATGAAGAGGTGGAGAAAAAAATAGAGAATGGAGAAGATTATGTAATAAGGTTTAGAATGCCGAAGGCGAAAATTAGTTTTAAAGATTCAGTAAGGGGTAAGGTTGAGTTTAATGGGGAGCTAATAGGTGATTTTATTATTGCTAAAGATTTTGATCATCCGTTGTATAACTTTGCAGTAGTTGTTGATGATGAAGCGATGGACGTATCTCATGTTATCCGAGGAGAGGATCATATTTCTAATACTCCAAAACAGATAGCAATTCGGAAAGCTTTAGATTTTGATGAGGTGAAGTATGCTCATCTTCCTTTAATATTAGCTCCGGGAGGGAAGAAGTTATCTAAACGTGATTTGAAAAAATCATTGATGGATTATAAATCAGAAGGATATATTCCGGAGGCAATGTTTAATTTCTTAGCTCTTATGGGTTGGCACCCAAAAGAGGATAGAGAGTTAGTGAGTAGAGAAGAGGCTGTTGATGAGTTTAGTTTGAAAAGAGTACAAAAGAGTGGGGCAGGATATGATGAAACTAAATTAGAATGGTATAACAGTCATTATATTCAAAATCTGCCACCCCAAAAAATTGTAAGTTATTTGTCTGAGTTTATTCCTTCTAGTTGGAAAGATAGACCAGAATTATTAAAAAAGGCTGTGGAGGCAGAGCAGGAGAGAATGAAGAGATTAACTGACTTTAAAGAATTAGCTGATTTCTTCTTTGAGTTACCTGATTATAACGCAGATATGTTGATCTGGAAGGAGAATAGAGCAGAGTCAATGGAAAGCTTGAAGAAGGTTTATGAATTTGTCCAAAACTTAGACGAGGATGAGTTTAACAAGGAGAAGGTAGAACAATTCTTGTTAGATCTTTCTGATGAGTTTGGTGGAAAAGGGGAAGTTTTTTGGCCGTTCCGAGTGGCATTATCCGGGAAAAAAGCTTCGCCTGGAGGCCTGGATATTTTAGAGGTTTTAGGTAAGGAGGAATCAGAAAAAAGATTAAAGAAGGCTGTAGAAAAATCAGAGGGGCTTCACATGCTTGATTAAAATGAATTTCAAAAAAATAACGTTAATATTTTTTGTTCTTTTGCTATTCCTTGGTTTTTCAGGGGCTGTTTTTGCTGAGGAGAATACGGACAAAGTAAAAAGTTTACGGGAGCAGATTAATGAAAAGAGTAAGGAGTTGCAGGATTTGGAAGCCCGAAGAAGGGTGCTTGAAGAAAAGTTGGAGGAAACTAGTGATAAGAAAAGTTCTTTGCAACAGGAGATTTCTAGTATTAACTGGCAGATTAATCAGTTGGAGGTTTCGATGAGAAGTAACCAGTTAACTATTGAGAAGTTAAGATTAGAAGAACAGTCGTTGCAGGAAGATATAAAAGGTATTGAAGAAGAAATTGGGAATAAGGAGAAGACTGTAGGAAAGCTTCTTGTAAGATTACAACAAAGGGATAACGAAAGTTTTTTAACTATATTTTTAAGAAACGGTACTTTAGCGGATAGTGTTTCTGAGATTCAATCCATTATGACTTTGGGAGATAACTTGACTAAAAATGTAAATGACCTTCGTGAATTACAAAATGAATTAGTTAAAAAGTCAAATATGGTGGCGGAGAAGAAAGAGGATGTGGAGGTAGAGCAGAGAACTATTGAAAATAGGCAGGAGTTAATCAAAGACAGAAAAGAAAGTAAAACATATTTGCTTAACAAGACGAAGAGTGAGGAGCAGTTATATCAAGAAAAGATTGACGAGCTTGAAAAAAGACAGATGGAGATATCTCAGATAATGACTGATATTGAAGAGAGGTTGAGATTACAACTAGACTCTTCATTGTTACCTTCTAAGAGACCAGGTCTTTTGAGTTATCCTGTAAAGACAGACTCTTGTGTTACTCAGTTTTATGGAGAGACTGAGTTTGCAAAGAAGGCTTATAGAACTAATTTCCATACAGGGGTTGATTTTAGGGCTCCTACCGGAGATCCTATTTTTGCAGCCGCTGATGGTGTAGCTGCGGTAGTGGATAATAATGATAAAGGATCTGCAAGGTGGGAGAAATATCAGTATGGAAGATATATTATTATCGAACACGATAATAATTTAAGTAGTCTTTATGCGCATCTTTCTCGACAGGTAGTTTCTGAAGGAGATAAAGTTAAACAAGGTGATATAATTGGGTATTCTGGGAGCACCGGTTATTCATTTGGCCCCCATCTTCATTTTGGGGTTTATGCTACACCAGTTATGGGATGGCAAAAATCTTATTCTGAGAATAAAGCACGAGAGGAGGGAGGTTTAATTGAGATTCCACCTGCGGCTGGTTTAGTTCCTGTGGGAGCAACATTGAATCCTATGGATTATATGAAATCAATGAGCAGTTGTTATTAATATCTGTGTTATTATATAAATATGAGATATTTATTGATTATATTTTTGATATTTAGTTTTTTTGTTGTTCCTGTAGCTCAAGCCCAGGAGATAAATTTAAATCAGATTGATTTTGAAAACTTGAATTTAGATAAGTTGCCGGATTTTTCATTTGAATCAAGTGGAGAAGGGCTTTCTTCCGGCGAGGCTTTAAGTTTTTTTAAGAATTTGTATAAACTTGGGAAGCAGGTAAAAAGTTTAGTGGTAACGGTTTGGGGGGTAGCCAGTACATTTTTAGAGGAGGTAACTGGTTTTAGTTTGGGTCAAATTTTGACAGAATTAATTAATGTAACCATTGGGATAGTTGGAGTAATGATTGAGTTAATAACGAAGGTGGTGGGCTAGGGGTTTTGGTAACCTGTCGTAAAATATTATAGGGATTAATTTTTATAAAGTAGGGAAGATCAATTATTTTAATTGGTCTTTTTTGTTTTTAGATATTTTTCTAGGACTTTATATTTTTTTTATTTAAATTTAGATTTAAAATTATTTTATTTTTGAATATATAAAATGTTTATCAGATGTTTATCGATGTTTGTCATGTTTTACAGTGTTTGTCGGGTAGTGTTTTAGGGTAAAATTCTCTCGTTGGCTTTATTAAGGGGTTTTTCAAGGTAATTGCTCTAATTTGGATTCTAAGCGGTTTTTATTTTCTATTGGTATAATTACCTTTATGACCGGAGGTAAAAGACGAGATTTATTCTCAAACTGGGTAATGTAAGAGATTATTAGGTAGGTTGGAGGAAGTTTATTAATATATCTAATTAATTTATTAAAAGAATGTTATATAGGTTTTATTAATAATCTGTGTTATCTATAAGGTAATCTATATTATATATGTAATGATATATATGATATTAAGATATAGTGATGAGGTTAGTTTAAAGAGAGGTGGAGATATATTATAATAAGGATAAGAAGAAAGGTTCGTATAATTTAACTTAAGCGAAATAATAAGACTGGTTTTATGAAAAAAAGCGATAAACCACTTCCCCAGCATATAAATGATTATTTAGACTGGATTGATGTAGAAAAAGGATTATCTTCTAAAACTCAAGAAAACTATTCTCGTTTTTTAAGTAGGTTTTTGGGTTGGCTGGATAATAATGATTTATCTAATATTAAGCCTCATGAACTTACCCCTAAGCATGTTTGGAATTATAGAATTTATTTAGCTCGTAAAACTACTTCCAAGAACTCATCGGGAACTCTTTCAAGATCTACTCAGAGTTCATACTTAATAGCTTTACGTTCTCTACTCGCCTATTTTGCAAGTCGGGATATTCAAGCAATGCCTCCAGAGAAGATTGAGTTACCTAGAGATAAGGGTGATACAGAGGTACAGTTTTTGGACTTAGAACAGTTAAAGCGCTTGTTTGCTGTTCCGGATGTAAGTAGATTAAAAGGGTTGAGGAACCGGGCTATTCTTGAGGTTTTGTTTTCTACCGGGATGAGAGTTTCAGAGCTTGTTAGTTTAGACAGGGATCAGGTAGATTCATTTTTAGATGAAGACTATCTTGAGTTAGGTATTGTTGGTAAGGGAGGTCGGGCTCGGACAGTATATTTTTCTCCACGTACGCTTGAGTGGTTAAAAAAATATTTAGATAAGCGGGGTGAAGATGATGCAGAGGCTTTGTTTGTTAATTTAAGAAAAAGAAGTGATGCCTCCAGGAGATTAACGGTTCGTTCTATTGAAAATATTGTTAAGAAGTCAGCTTTAAAGGCTGGGTTACCATCTAATACAACGCCTCATGTACTACGTCATTCTTTTGCTACTAATTTATTATCTCAAGGGGTTGATATGCGTACAGTGCAGGAATTTTTAGGTCATAAAAGTATTACCGCTACTCAGATATATACGCATGTGACGAATAAAAAATTGAAGGATGTTCATGAGAAGTTTCATGGGGGTGATTTAGGATAAGAAAAACCGCCGATAAAAATCGGCGGTTGAATATGAAATTGTGATGATTTTTTTATCCGTGCCATATAGTCTTCTTTAATTTTTCTGCGTATCCTCTCCAGGAAGCGATGCTTATAAAGGCTAACATTATACTAAATAACATAACCATAGCAAATAATACTAGAAGAAAGTTTTGGGTTCCTAGAGTTGCTACAATTATCCCTGAAGATAGAAATAATAAAGCGTAGACAGTTATTCCAAATGGCCAGGACATGAATGGTGAGACAATTAAAAGAATTAACGAAGCTAACCAAACCAGAGAGAAACTTTTCTTTTGAGGTTGATGTTTAAAAGAATATAGATAGTTTGGCGGATAAATCATTTCTGCACTCCTCTACTCTATTTTAAATTAACAATTTACTGAATGTATTATGTATTATATTACATTTATTGTCAATGATTTAAGTTTAAAAAAATATTAATTACTGATATTATATACTCTATGGCATTTGGATATAAAAATTTAGATGAGTTTAAGGAAGAATCAGGTTATGAGATAGACGGCACGTGGTTTCCTAGGGTTACTAAGATAATAGGAATAAAGTCTAAGCCTGGTTTACACTATTTTTACGCTAGTTTAAATAGTTATTCTGAAGGAGAAAGAATAAAAAAGATATCAGCCGACGAAGGAACTCGGGTTCATGAAGCTGTACAAAGTATATTGATCGGTGAGGAAGCTGAGTTTAAAAAAGATATTGCCCCTTCTGTAAAAGCTTTTCGTAAGTTTTTAAAAAATAACAAGATAGAGGTTGATTCTGATTACATTGAAAAAAGAGTTATAAACTATGATGATCATTATGCCGGTACAATTGATGCTTTAGCCTTGATTGATGGTAAGACCGGAGTGATGGATATTAAAACATCTCAGTCAATATATCGAGACTATAACCTTCAAACAGCAGCTTATATGGCTGGTTTGAAAGATGAAGTTTCTGATTTGGAAACTAAGTGGATATTAAGGATTGATCAACACAGAGTTTGTAAAAGGTGTGGCGCAAAGTTAAGAGAGAAAGGAGGCAGGAAAAAAGTTAAGATTGATTGGTCTAATACTTTTCAAAGAACTTGTAAGCATGATTGGGGTAAGGTTGTGGGGGAAGTTGAGTTGAAAGAATTTCCTTATTGGGAGGAAGATTATGATGGGTTTTTAGGAGCTAAAAAATTATGGGAATGGGAGCATAAGAAATGGTTAGATAAGATGGATTATTTCAATTAAAAAACCACCTTTTCTAAAGGTGGTTTTGTAGTTTAAAGGTAAGTCATAAGCCGGATTCTGTTTATGAAGTGATTTATCTAAGTTTTAGATTACTCTAAAACTTTATGCGGCACTCCCCTATTTTGGGGTACGACTTTGCACTCAAGTAAGGTTTTAGCCGTTTCATTTCTAATGTTGCCATTAGACTCACCCGAGATGGGTTTTTTAATGTTTGCACATTAAAACGTCTCTGTTCGCACCTCGATTCTTACGAACGATGGGTGTTACCCACTACTTTTTTAACGCAAGCCTTCTTCCCTATAGAAGAAGAATGCTTTCGTGAGTGTCCGGACTTTCCTCGGTTACTTAATTAAAAATAACCGCCACTTCTCGACTTACCTTGTTAAACTACATTTATATTATATAAATAAAGAAGGGTTGAGTCAAATTTAGATAAGTGTATCTAGAGCTTGATTTACAAGTTTATCAGCTTCTTTATTTTCTTCTCTTTTTATATGCTTGATGGTTACATTTTGAAAATCAAGCATCAGGTTCCAGAGTTCTATGAAATATTCTTTAAGACCTTCGTTTTTTATTTTGTATTCGTGATTAATTTGTTTTGTTATTAATTCGGAGTCGGTATTTATTACCACTTCTCTACTCTTTGATTCTTTTTTCCCAATTAGTTTTTTTAATTTTTTAAGAGAAAATATAATTGCTTGATATTCAGCAACGTTATTTGTGGTTTCTCCTATTGGTTTGCTATAGGTTTTTTCTTCGTTATTTAGGTTAATAACTACTCCTATAGCAGCGGGTCCAGGGTTTCCCCTTGCTCCTCCATCGGTATTTATTTTTATTTTATTTTTTTCCATGGTTTTGATTGGTTATTTTTGATTAAAAATCCGGCTGCGTTTGGGTGTCCACCTCCACCGTGTTTTTGGGCTATTTCTGATACATCAATTGTATCATTAGCTCTTAATGATACCTTGATCCCTTCTTTAGATTGATGCCAGATAATTCCGAAAGGAGGGTGTTTCATAGAAAGGATATGTCCTATTTCTGATTTAAAGACGGGAGAGTTTACAGCAAAAACTTCGTGGCCGTCTAGGTTTATTAAGTATTTTTTTGATACAATACGATCGATGATTTCGTTTTCTGAGTTAACAATTACCTTTCCTTTCTTAATTATCTTTTTTCTTGATTTTTTGTTCTCAATTTTTTTAATTAGTTTGTTCCATTCCTTAAAATCGTGTTCTGTTGAGTCGATGATCGCAAATATTTCTTTGGTGTGTTTTAGGTTCCAGTTCCAGAGATCAACATCTTCTATGTATTTTAGGGCTTGAGGTAGATCTTTTTCTGGAAAGAAATATTCCCAGGCAAGGACTGATCCTGATTTTTCTTTATTATATATAGTGGTGTTAGCAAGTTGGGCCCTTTCTTGAGCAGTTTTGTGATGATCGATTACTATTACCTGTTTGTTGTCTTTAATTAGTTTTTTAAGGACTGGTTTATAGAATATAAAGTCTATAAGGTATACCTTATCTTTGTTTTTTATGTCTAAGTTTTTATTTCGGTCGTCACAAGGAATGTACTCAGCTTTATTTTTTAACTTTTTCCAGGCCGTCCAGGCTCCGGAAAAACCGTCAGCGCAGTTTTTGTGATATACAATTGTTATTTTTTTATTCATTTTTTAGTGCGTTTATTCCCGGCATTTTTTTATTTGCTAAAAAGGTTAGCATAGCGCCACCGCCCGTGGAAAGAAATATGTTTTTGGGGATGTCTTTATCGGTTAATTTTTTTGAATTAACAGTTTCTCCGCCTCCGATAACAGTGTTGGCTTTTTGGTTATTAATAATAGCATTCCAAATTTTCTTAGTTCCTTTTTCAAATTTTTCTTTTTCGAAAAGTCCCATAGGACCGTTCCAGATTATTGTTTTTGATTCTTTTATTATGTCTGTGTATATTCTGGATGTTTCTTCCCCAATATCAAGAATTTTACCATCAGAGGTTTTGTAATCAACCGGGACAAAGGTTTTATCAGCCATTGAGAAAGGTTTTATTTTTTTGACTGAATTTTTATCATATATCGAGTTTTTGATATCCACTCCTCTTTGAAAAAGAAAGGTATTAGCTGGTCCTCCTCCGAGAAGAAGATTATCTATTTTATTCCAGAGGTTCTTTATGGTGGCTAATTTGCTTTTGGTTTTTTTACCACCGATTATTAGGGTAAAGGGTGGTTTTGGGTTTTTCTTGAATTTTGTAAGTTTTTCGATCTCTTTTTGGAGTCCTAAACCTCCAAATGAAGGTAAAAAGTGGGTTATTTTAGTTACTGAGGCGTTTTTTCGGTGACATACGGGGAATGCGTCATTTATATAAAATTGGGCTAATTGAGAGAGTTTTTCAGCATATTTTGTGTCGTTTTCTTGTTCCTTCTTATTCATCCTTAGGTTTTCAAGAAGAATTACCGAAGTTTTCTTTTCTTTTATTTTTTCTTTTATTTGATCAGGTTGGGTTTCTTTGATGAAGGCCACTTTTTCTTTTATCTTTTCTTGGATTATTTTTTGGAATGGTTTGTTAGAAGGAGGGTTTTCGTTGTATCTGCCTCGGTGAGCAGCGATGATAACTGGAGATTGGTTTTCAATTAATTTTTTGATCGTAGGGATCACCCTTTGAAGTCTAAAGAAGTTTTCTTCTTCTCCTTCTTTTGCGTTAAGGTCGATTCTTAGAAAAGCAGTTTTATTTATATATTTTTTAATATCTATGTTATTTAAGTATTTAATCATTTTATTTTCTGTATTTAGAAACGTTAGTTATTATCCCGGCCATTGTCATGAAGGTAGCGAGAGCAGTTCCTCCGTAGCTTATGAACGGCAGCGGTATTCCGGTCAGAGGAAGAATACCTGAGATGGCGCCGATATTAATTACTGTTTGGATACCGATGATTGAGGTAAAGCCGACAGTGACAAGTCTTCCAAAAGAGTCAGAGGCTTTTTTAGCGATAGCTAGGCCGCGATAAACAACAGCAAAAAAGATTAATAAGACGCTGACCGATCCTATGAAACCTAATTCTTCTGCAATTACAGCAAATATTGAGTCCCCGATTGGTTCCGGGAGATAGTTTAACTTGGTGGTAGATTGACCAAACCCTACCCCAGTTAGTCCTCCAGACCCTATTGCAATTTGAGATTGATTGAGATGATAAGCGTCTCCTAAGGTATCAGATTTTGGATGAAGGAAGGTTTGAATTCTTTCCATTCGATAAGGAGTGAAATATATTACAGCCGAAAGGAAGATAAGGCCAAGTAATATTATGCCGGCAATGTATTGAAACTTAGCTCCGGAGGTGAAATAGACGATTACGGAAGCGCTGATAATTATTGCGGCAATTGTTGTTGCTGGTTGCATTATCAAAAGAAAGGCTATTATTCCCATGATGACCAGTAATGGGATAAGTCCCTCAGTTATACTCTTCCCTCTTTTTTTGTTACCGCATGCCCAGGAAGCTACGTAGATGATAAGGGTTATCTTTAAGAGTTCTCCAGGTTGAAATGAAAAACCTCCAATTTGAAGCCACCTGCTAGCTCCTTTGGCGCTCATACCCAAAGGGGTGAATACGAGGAGAAGCGCTATAACATTTAAGACAAGAAGAGGGAGGGCTAATTTTTTTAGTTTTTGGTGGTAAAGGAACGAGGTGATCAGAAATCCGATGATCCCAAAAGAGAGTCCGTAGATCAGTTGATGTTTTAAATAATAATAACTTGAACCAAACTGTTCTTTAGCCAGATCTGAAGAAGCGCTGGTTAGCATTACTAAACCAAATATAATGAGGATACCGATTAAGATTATAAACAGGTAGTCGGCGCTTGATTTTGGTTTAGGGGGTTTTTTGAACAGTTTACTCATTATTTTATTACTTCTCCACTTTTTGTTTTAGTAGGGTTGTTATTTTTGTAGGCTACTTCTCCGTTTACAAAAACAGTATCAATCTTTTTGTTTTCCATTATTAATATATCAGCGTAATAACCTTCTTTAATTTTCCCTCTTTTTTTAATGTTTAGTTTAGCCGCTGGTTCAGATGTTATTTTGGTAATAGCTTTTTCTAATGATATTTTGTTATCTCTTGAAAACTTAAGATATTCAAGGAAAGGATTGTATTTTGGTATCTCAAAATGAGTTCCGTTTGAAGCGATTATTGAACTTTCTGATTTTATAAGTTTAGAAAGTATTTTTTGATCTACATTGTAATATGTACAAACAGGTTGAAGGTCGGTAATTTTCATAATTTCAAGCATAGTTTCTATCTGGGTTTGCTCTCTGTTTTCAGAAAGTTTTTTCAGGGTTTTGTTTTTAAGTGTAGGAAAACCTACAGGGACATGAGTGAATTTTATTTTTCTTCTTGTATATTGTTTTAAATGTTCTTTTATTTCTTTATCATATCTACCGGATTTAACTATTTTTGAGGTTTCTTTCAGGGTAGGTTTTTCAAGCCAGTCAGGAAGAAATTGGTAGACCGGAGTTTTTATAAATTTTGCAGGGTAAGAGTCAAAATTAATATCAGTTTGGGAAGATATTTTTTTAAGTTTGTCGGTGATGTTTAAGTACTGTTCGGATGATGATTTTAGGGGTTCAAGATGGTTTATTTCTGTTTTAATATTTTCGGTCAAATTAATTATTTCTTTCAGGGATTTTTGAGGGTCTTTTTCTGGGTATTGAAAATCTGTAACGTATATTTTATTTGTTTCTTTGATAACTTTGAGAAGTTCTTTTATTTCGTTTTTAGGTGTTTCTGAAGTAAATCCATATTCGAAACTAGCAGATAAACCAAGAGCTCCTTGGCTTATTGATTCTTTTAATATTTCTTGTGAGAGATTAATCTCTCTTTTAGTCATGTCTCTTGGTTTGTTTTTAGTGATGAGTCTTTTTATAGATGAGTGACCAATAAAGCTTCCAAAATTTATTTTCAATCCTTTTTTATTTATGGAGTTTAAGAATTCGCCAAAGTTTTCCCAGTCAATGTTAGTTTTTTGAAGTTCATCACTCCCCCATTTTTTAATGGTTTCTAGGGAGTGTGTAGAAAAAGGAGCTAAGGAGGATCCATTGTTGCCGCCTATGGCGGTGGTGACCCCTTGTTCGAGGAATGTTTTTTGGTGAGAACTGGTTAGGATTTTTAGATGATGATCAATCCCTGAGTTTATATCAATGAAGCCAGGGAGAATATATTTTCCTTCTGCGTCAATTACTTTATCTGCTTGAGTATCTTTTAAGTTGCCAATGCTTTTTATCTGATTTTTTCTGATTAATATATTTTTTTTCTCTGGTTTCTGTCCGGTGCCGTTGTATATTAAACCGTTTTTGATAAGAATGGACATAAGATTATTTTATTTTGATTGTATTTATATTATAAAGGATATTTAATTTTTATGTTTTGTGGATATAAAAAAAGCCACCCGGAGGTGGCTTAAAAAACATCTAATAAATTTTTTATGCAAAGTGAGCGAGAAAGTATAGCACTAAGCCTATAGTTGCAAAAACAGCCGAGATTATCCAAAATCTCATGGTAATTTGTGATTCCGGCCATTTTAAAGCTTCAAAATGATGATGGATTGGCGTGGAGTGGAATATTTTTTGCCCTCTGAATTTTTTACTTATTGTTTGAATAATGACCGAGATTGATTCTCCGATTAAGACAATTCCGAAGAAAGGAAGGAAAAAGGCAGTGTTGGTAAGCATGGCAATAACTCCTAAGGTTATTCCTAATGACATAGATCCGGTATCTCCCATAAAGAATTTGGCGGGGTAGATATTAAACCATAGAAAAGCTAATAAGGAACCAAGAATTGCAGCTATCATGGCGGCTAATTCATATCTACCAATTACAAAAGCTACAACCGCTAAAGCTCCAAAGGCAAAGAAAAGCACTCCTCCAGCAAGACCATCAAGCCCGTCTGTTTCGTTGGATGAAAAAGCGGTTGCTACGAGAATAAAGATAAAGAAAGGGATATACCAGGCTCCGATATCAAAAGACCCTATAAAAGGAACATAGAGGGTTGTAAAGCCAAGTTTGAAGTAAAACCACCAGGCACCCAATACTGCTACTCCTGAATATAGAAGAAGTTTGTGTTTCATTTTTAATCCCCCACTTTTTGCTCCTTTACCCAGGATGCCGAATAGATCATCTATCAACCCAACGATAGCGGCGATAAATAAAGCAGCCAAGGGAAGGTAAGTTTGAGCTCTATCTACAAAGTTAAAGTATTCAAAGAAACCATCAATTGTTTTAGCAAGGATTAGGAATACAATAGCCATTCCTAAAACGGTTCCCCAAATTATTACACCTCCCATTGTAGGGGTGTCTGATTTATTTTTATGAAATTTGTGAAATACAGGAGCTTCGTCCTTGCTTCTTATATTCTTTTTTCTAAAATCTAATTTAAGTAAGGCTTTGAAAACAAGAGGAGTTATAAAAAGAGCGATAATAAAAGCAAGAGCGAAAATTATCAATATTCTTACTGCTGCAAATAAAACCATGTTTATATTTATTTATTATTCTTCAGGGAAGGTATAGGCTTTTTTAATCCAGGATATTAGTTTTTGGGAGTCCTCTACTCTATTCTGGGAGCCCATAAGTATTATAACAACTCTTCTGCTTTTTATATTAAATATAGAGACAAGGTTTTCCCCGGCTACTTTTGAAGTGCCTGTTTTGCCTCCTAAGAAGCTTTTGTTATTAGAAAGAGGATTTATGTTATACACCTTTCTTTGGTTAGCTCCGTTCCAAGGTTGAACCCAGATATCATGAGCTTGAGTCCAGGTGAATATTTCAGGATGATGTTTCAGGATGTATTTGGTTAGTTTTAAAAAGTCTATTCCTTCTCCCATGTTGTAGTCACAAAGACCGGAAGCATCTTCTACAGATATTGAATCAAGACCCATTTCTATAGCTTTGTTATTGATTTTTTTCGCCATTTCTTCTTTCCCTCCTAAGAATTCTTCAAAGGTGGCAGCAGCATCATTTGAGGAGGTAAGAAGCATTATCTTTAACAGATCACGGGCTGAGTACGACTCTCCACTTTTTAGATCTCCAGCTAGCCCCTTAGTTTCTATAGCTTCCTTTGTAACTGGTATTTTTTTATCAAGACCGATATCTTCCATAACTACTACTGTGGTTAGGAGTTTTGTTAAGGAAGCGAGAACATGAGGGTCTCTTATATTTTGGTAATAGAAAGGGAGATTGTCATCTAGTGAGTGAGCGATAACTACATCCGCAGAAAGTTTAGGATCAAGAACGTCCCATTTTCTGGTAGGGATCTTTTTAACGGGGTCGATGTCTGACAAAGAAGCTTGCTGATTAGAAGAGGTTGTGGTTGCGTTATTGGAGATATTTTCAGAAGAAGGAGAAATTCCGTAAAGTTTAGTTACGGTTACAGAAACAAGAATTAAAATTATTAATATTAATGTTTGCCACTTAATAGACATAGATTTATATATTAGTTTCGTATTCTTCTAAAATATTTTTATATTTTTCATACTCTGGAAGCTCCTTAATTGAGCTTAACCCAAGATGCTTTAAGAAGTCAAAGGTTACTTGATAGTTAAATGTATGACCTGAACGTTCTCTCTCAATTAAACCTCTCATTAAGAGGTTTCTAAGAATATAACTTGAGTTTACTCCGCGGATGAAGTCCACAGTTGTTCGGGGTACGGGGCCTAGGTAAGCGATTAAGGTTAAAGTTTCTAAAGCAGCGGGAGTTAGTTCTTCAGTAAATTCTTCTTTAGCTATCTCCTGACTGATGTTTTTTAGGTTAGGTTTAGTGGCTAACTGTATTTTTTTCTCTTTTTTAATAATACACAACCCTCTTTCCTTATCTTCTTTAAGGTTTGTTTCGTATTCTTCAATTATTTCTTGGCAATCTTTTTTATCGAGATCTAAGATATTACCTACCTTTTTATATGATATTGGTTTTCCATATTGGAAAAGTAAGGCTTCTAGCTGGGATATTTTTTTAGATTTATTATTCATATTTGTTTATGTTAGCAAAAAAATATTTAGTTTGAAATTATTTATTTTTCTTTATGTGGATTTCTCCGAATCTTTTTTCTTGTTGGAACTCAATTTTTTCATCCCGGAAAAGATGAAGAACAGCAAGGAAGATAACTACAATCTCACTTTTACTTCCTGATTGAAAGAAGTTTTTAAAGCCTGTTGGCTGGTGGCTAACCCGAGACATAATATCTTTTATTTTGTCTTTAAGGTTGATAACCTCTTTTCTTATTTTCTGAACTGGCTTGAATTTTTTAATTTCTTTAATTACAGAAGATAAAGCATTTATCATATCATCGGTGGTAACCTTTCCTGGAGAGAATATAGTTTCGTTACCGGACAAGAACTCTCTGGTAGCTGTCTTTGGTTTTTTTGACCAGTTATTCTCTATGTTACCTTCTGCTTTTTTGATTTGTTTGTATAGTTTTAGTTGTATTTGTAATTCTTCTATATCTTCCTCCTCCTCTTCTTCAAGTTCTAGAGCAGGAATTAGAACCTTAGATTTTATTAAAATTAATTTAGAAGCGATTACAAGAAAATCAGCTAAGGTTGATTCAGAGACATCACCTTCTGATCTTAGGTGATTAACGTACTGAAGAAAGTCTCCGGTTACTTTAGCAAGGCTTATTTGGTTAATGTTTAGCTCTTCTTTTCTTACAAGACCTAAGAGTTTGTCTAAGGGGCCTTGAAAATCTTGAGTTTGGACAGTAAACATATTTTAATTATCTGGTTTTTTAATGGATTGAATAAAAATTGCGAGAGACATCATTGCAAGACCAAAGTTTTGAAATGTTTGATCCCCTACTCCCACAAAGATCATTATTGCTAAAAGGGTTAAAAAAGCAAGGAAGGACATTATTGGTAGAGCTATCCCTATTATTATACATATTCCTATTATTAGATTTAATACACCGATGATGTTTAAGATTAGGTCAGGGTTTGATATCCATTGAGGTACAAATTCAAGCCAACGTCCAGGAGAGGTAATAATAGATATGCCAGCGTATGTAAAAACAGCACCTAAACCGGTTTTTAAGATGGCTAAAGAGCTAATATTTATTTTTTCATTTTTCATTCTTTTTATTTATTAAAGGAACAAAACTGAATCCAAAATATTGTTTTTCGTCAAAATCTTCATTGCTTGTTTTATTAAGGACGTAGATGCTTGATTTTACAGGAGCTACTATTCTTCCGCCTGTTTTAAGTTGCTTTTTCCAGGCTTGAGGAACTTTATCTCCTGCTGCTGCAGCAATTATTTTATCATACGGAGCTTGGGATATATATCCATCTATACCGTTACCTTTGATTACTTGAGCGATTTCTTTTTCAATAAAGTTGTATTTTTTAAGGTTGGTTTCTGCCATCTTTTTTAATTCAGCTACTCTTTCTATAGAAAATACTTTACCGGCTTCATTATTGTTTTTACTAACGATATATGAAAGGAGAGCGGCTTGCCAACCTGACCCAGAACCTATGTCTAATATTTTTTCACCCGGTTGTGGGTTTAGTTTTTCAAGCATAAAAGCGACGGTAAGCGGTTGAGAAATAGTTTGGTTCTCCCCTATTGGCATGGCTTGATTTACATACGCGTATTCTTTTTGTTTTTCTAGAACAAAGTCCTGGCGGTCTATTTTCTGGAAAGCCTCTATTATTAGAGGGGATTTTAGGTATTTTTCTTCAATAAGCTTTTCAATTAGCTTTTTTTGAGTCATATTGGTCATATCTTTATTTTATCATTAATATTGATAGATGGTAATATTTGACAATATTACATATTATGTTATTTTTATGATAGTTATTAATAATTGAATAAGGAGGATGGTTATGAACAAAGAAAGAGATGAATTTAAGATGATGGTTAGATTTTCCTTGCTTTCGGGAGCTTTGATTTTGATGTTTTGGATAGTCTATTATTTTATTGCCGGTAACATGCCTGTTTCAGAAGATCTTGGTTTTATCTTGCTTCCTGCCTATTTATCAGGAGAAATCTATCGTTGGGTAGATTTTTTAATTGGCCCGATGTGGTCAATAATTGGTGTTTTGATTTTTATGAATTTTCCTGCCGGAAAACAGTCTAACGCTGGTATTGTAGGGGGTTTCTCGATTATGATTGGCGGGGCAATGATTTTTGCACATTTAATAGAGCCTGTTTTTAGTAACTTCTATACAGAGAATTTTGAGGTTATTAAATCGTTAGGCGTATTAATAATTTGTGCCGGTTTTTATGCCGGAGTTTTTTCAAAGAAGGATAAATCCAGGATGATGACTGTGTTAGTTTGTTTGTATTTTCTAAGTTTAGTGTCTGCTTTAATTTTTGGTCTGTTCTCTGGTCTGGAGTTATTATTGTTTATTATTTTAGGTACTTCAGTGGGTTGGTTTTTGAAGGGCCTATTTACTTTCAGGTTTTGGAAAAATACTTGGAAGTGGCTCACTGCAGCGAATGAGTAATTAAATTTATATTTAAAATCCCTGCAGAGATTTTCTCTGCAGGGTGTATTTTTATATTGAGGGATGTTTAATCGTTGTTTTCTATCATTTTTACATCAGCACCGATGGTTCTTAATCTTTTTGCAAGATCTTCGTAGCCTCGGTTTATTGAATATACATTTCTTAATATTGACTTACCTGGAGCAGCAAGCATACCAATTAAGATTATAGCAGCAGGTCTTAGAGCTGGTGGACAGATGACTTCGGCTGGTTTAAATTTGGTAGGGCCTTCTACGTATACACGATGAGGGTCGGCTAATATCATATCTGCGTTTAGTTTTGTTAATTCCATATAATATATTGCTCTGTTTTCGTATACCCAGTCATGGATTAGGGTTTGACCTTTTGCTTTTGCGGCAACCGGGACGAAGAAAGGAAGATTATCTATGTTTAAGCCTGGGAAGGGTCTGGCGGATATTTTTTCGTCTAATGATTTTAGTTCTGATTTTTTTGTTTTTATATCAATAAGATCTCTAAATCCGTTCTCAGATTTATATTCATTTGTTATTTCATATTTGAAGCCCATTTTTTCAAGTTTGAGAAGTTCTAGTTCTACAAAATCTACTGGAGCTCCTTTTATTTCTATTTCAGAGTTTGTTGTAGCGGCGATGGAGAGAAAAAGCATGGCTTCAATTGGGTCTTCACTAAGGCTGAATTCAATATCTTGGTTGATCTCTTTTACTCCTTTTATGGTTAGGTTTGTGGAGCCTATCCCTTCTATTTCCACACCTAGTTTTTTGAGGAAGTGACAGAGATCTTGAACTTGATAGTTGGCCGAGGCAAATCTTATCTCTGTTTTTCCGGGAATTAGTGAAGCAGCCATGATAAGGTTCTCTGTAACGGTGTCTCCTGATTCGTATAAAACGACTCTTTGATTCTTTTTTAGGCTCTTAGGGGCTTTTACATCATATGCTTCCTTGGTTGCTCTTATATCTACACCAAGAGGTTCTAAAGCATAGAAATGAGGTTTTACTGTTCTTGAGCCTAGTTTACAACCACCAGCTTGAGGTATTTTGAAGTGATCTAGTTTGTTTACGAGAGGGCCGATGAACATGATGATGCTTCTTGTTCTCATTCCGGCCTCTTTGTCTATTTTTGAGAGGTCTATTTCTTTAGGAGGGGTAATTTTGAGGGTATGGTCATTTTTCCATTCTACTTCTATATCGATGCTTTCTAATACCTCTATTATTCTAAATACCTCTTCTATTCTCGGGACTCTTTTTAGGGTGGTGGTGCCTTTGTTAATTAAAGAAGCACATAATAAAGCGACGGCCGAGTTTTTGGCCGTGTTTACCTTTATTTCACCTGTTAACTCTCTTCCTCCATTAATTTTGAAATTCAGAGCTTTTTTTGGATCCATATTATTTTTTGATTAAGAGTTTATATTATTAATATATCATTATTTGAAAAGGAAATCCAAAACTTATTAATTAATTATTATTTTTAATTTTTTGGATTATTTTTAATATTCTTTGGGCGGTTTTCCCATCCCAGTATTCAGGCACTTTATTTATTTTCTTTTGGTCTTTTATTGCTCGTTTAATTTTCTTTTTCAGGTTTTTATCAGATGGTTTGATTAAGGTGTTAGAACCTTCCGTAATGGTGATGGGGCGTTCTGTGTTTTCTCGGAGAGTGATACAAGGAGTTTGTAAGACGGTGGTTTCTTCTTGGATACCCCCGGAGTCAGTAATAACAGCTTTAGCCTGTTTTTGAAGACCTAGAAACTCTAAATATCCAAGAGGTTCTGTGATATGAAAGTTTTTTGAAAGTTTAAGGTTATTGATTTTTTCTTTGGTTCTTGGATGAGCAGGGAAAATAACGGGGGTTTTTTTACTGATTGAATCTAGGGTTGTTGTTAGTTTTTTAAAGATTTTAGGGGTATCTACGTTTGAGGGGCGGTGAAGGGTAACAAGAATATATTCTTTTGGTTTTATTTTTAAAGATTTGAGGATTGATTTTTCTTTGGTTTTGTTTTTGAAGGAGTTTAAGGAATCGATCATTATGTTTCCAACAAAGTGAATGCTTTCTGGTTCGTGACCTTCGTTAGAAAGATGGTCGTTAGCATTTTGGCTGGTGGTAAAAAGATGATCAGAGATGCTATCGGTGATAATTCGGTTTATTTCTTCCGGCATAGTTCTATCAAAGCTTCTTAAACCTGCTTCAATGTGTCCTAAAAGAGTATTTAGTTTTTTAGCTGTTATGGCCGCAGCAGCGGTTGAGTTTACATCCCCTACTACCAAAACCATATCTGGTTTGTCGTTTTCTATTAGCTTTTCATACTCCACCATTATTTTAGCGGTTTGTTTTGAATGAGTATCAGAGCCGACTTCTAAGTTAATATCAGGTTTTGGAATATTGAGTTCTTCAAAAAAAATTTGAGACATCTCTTTATCATAGTGTTGACCAGTATGAACAAGTCGGGCTTTAATATCGGAAGCTTTTTTAAAAGTTTTGTATAACGGGGCTATTTTGATAAAGTTTGGCCGGGTTCCGGCTATTAAGTCTATTTTAAAGTTTTTGTTTTTCATAGTTTTATTATAACAAACTGATGAAATTTGGTTTGGATATAAAAAAATTCCCCTTGTTTAAAGAGGAATTATGAGTGAGAGGCGGAGAATCCCTTTATATTTTTGTATAGGAGATTGTTATGCGGGTCTATTCCCCAGCCTCTCTAATAGAAGGTGTGTTTTAAAGTTACTATTTTATAGTATATCAGAAAATATCGTATTGTCAATGATAAATAAAGGAAAAGGCGTCTTTGGGTTTAAATTACTTTATAAAAAGCATTTTCTTTGTGTGGACCCGACCGGAGTCGAACCGGTGACCTTCTGTATGCAAAACAGATGCTCTGGCCAGCTGAGCTACGGGCCCTTCTCTTTTACAGAACCTATTCTATCATAAATTGAGAAAAAATAAACTGTTTTGTTGACCTTTTATAAATTAATGTTATTATCAGATTAGTACTTGGTAATTAAATAAAAGGAGGTATAAGCTATGAAGAAACTTATTGTTTTATTTGTATTGGCTGTATTTATTTTAGGTTGTGCTTCATCAGTACAACAGGTAAAAGAGACACCTGTTTTGGATGATTATAAGAATAAAGTTGATAGTCTTGAGATGAATATAGAGAAAGCCGAAAAAAAGATTAATAGTTTAGGATCAGAACAGGAACAGTTACTTAGCCAGAGAAAGAAGTTAGGTTTAAAGGTAGATTCTTTAAAGGCTGCCTTAGATGAAGCAGTAAGTGATTATCAAAAAATGAAGTCTAAGAAAGAAAAAGCCCAGGGAGATCTTTTGAGATTAAGAAAGGATTACCAACAGAAGTTGGATGAGAAACAAAAGGAGATATTTGATTTAGAGTCTCGGATAGATGTATTGAAAAAGGATATGAGTTATAAGAATGATAAAGTTAAAGAGTGGAACGGATTGAAAGAGTATTATGAAAAGAGGATAGAAAAATTAGAAACTTTCCTGGATAAGACAGAGTGGTTTCGTTTAGCAACTTATATTTCTTTCTTAGTTATTTTTGTATTGGCTATCGCTTTAGGTGTAGTTTTGTACAAAAAATAATTTATTGTGTTTAAGGGAGCTCTTTTTGAGCTCCTTTTTTTGTTAGGTAAAAATAAAAACAACTCACACGGTATGAGTTGTTCTTTTGTGGGCACACCAGGGATCGAACCTGGGACCTCTATCTTATCAGGATAGCGTTCTACCACTGAACTATGTGCCCTTATTTATCTTTCTTTAAGTAAGTTTAACTTTTGGAAACCTTCTTTGTCAAATGATATTTGTTCAGCTTGAATAGTTGGTTCTGAACTAAAAGCATCGTTTAGGTTTTTGATTAAGAAAATAGAGCTTGAAAAAATAAACCAAGCTGATATTGCAATCATAATAGCAGCCAACACAAAGAAGAGCGCTTCTCGTGATTTTGTTTTGGTGAGTATTTTTTTAAGTTTATCCATGTTAATTTATTAACTTTGTCGGAAGTATACCTTTCCTTTTAATGTTGCTTCAATTTCTGATCTTTGGTTATCTCCTTCTCCGATATTTTCCTTACTCATACTTAAACTTTCAACTTTATTCAAATATTGAAAGTTGTTTAGATCATTAATGAATTTTTTTATTTCTTCGTCATTACTGCCAGTGACTCTTATTGAGTATGATATATAACCTAATTGGCTTTGAGAAGCTTCTTGCTCTCCGGAAAAGGAAAATCCAAAACCTAGATTATGTTCTGCAGCGATTCTTTGAAATTGACTTGATATATTAATCAGGTCATCTTTTTGAGGAACTATGTTGTATAGTACCTGAAGGTAATCTCTTCCAAAGTTTTTATATTGAGATTGAAGATTTACCAAAGTACTAAGTGAAGCAGATTTTTGAGCAAATTCTTTTCTTGATTGAACAATCCTGGAGGTTGTTTTTGATATAATAGATCTAAGGTATAGCGATCCCAGAAAAAGCGGTATAATAATAGCAACCGCAATACCTGCTTGGATTAATATTTTTTTCGTAATGGATTTTTCTTTCATAAATTGAAGACAAGTCTTTGTATTTATTTTATCATAAGTAGTATGAGATTTCCCATTAAAAAAGTTAATAAAAAGGATCAGCAGTTCCCTACTTTGTTAAGGAAAATAGATGATGCCCCTCATAGACTTTATTATCGAGGATCTCTTTTAGAGGAAGAAGAACCTGCTATAGCTATAGTAGGAACCAGAAAAGCAACTAAAAAGGGTTTAAGAATGGCTCAGGAGATTAGTTTTAGATTATCCAAACAAGGAATAGCTGTTATCAGCGGCTTAGCTTTAGGGGTGGATGGAGCAGCTCATAAAGGAGCTCTTGAGACGAATGGGAAAACTATCGCGGTATTAGCTGGTGGATTAGATTCAGTTTATCCCAAGAAACATAAAAATTTAGCTAAACGTATTTTAAATAAAAACGGGGGTTTAGTATCCGAGCATAGAAAAGGGGTTTCTCCTAAACCTAATTATTTTTTAGAAAGAAATAGAATTATTAGCGGTATGTCATTAGCGGTTGTTATAATTGAAGCGCCGGCAAGATCAGGAACATTATCCACAGCCAACCATGCCTTGAGACAAGGAAGAGATGTTTTTGTCTTACCTGGCCCGGCGGATCACCCTAATTATGAGGGTTCTCATAAGTTGATAAGAGACGGGGCAAGACTTGTAAGAAACGTGGATGATATAATTGAAGATCTAGATAGATATTTAAACAAAGACAAACTAAATTTTTAAAGATATTTGACAAACGCTTTTTTAGAGCTCATTCTTTTAACTAAATAATAAATAATAAATATAAAATGGCTAAAGAAAAAAAATTAGTTGTTGTAGAGTCTCCCACAAAGGCTAAAACAATAAACAAATTTTTAGGAAATGGTTATAAAGTAGTTTCATCTTATGGACATGTTAGGGATCTCCCTAAAGGCTCTATAGGAGTGGACACAGAACATAATTTTGATCCTAAGTATGTAGTTCCTACCAAAGTTAGAAAAAAAGTAACCAGCTTAAAGAAATCAATTGAAAAATCAGATGAATTAATCTTAGCTACTGATGAAGATCGGGAAGGGGAAGCAATTGCCTGGCACATTATCAAAACCTTTGGTTTAGATGGTGATGAAGCTCACAGCAAGAGATTAAAGATTGATGATGACAAAGAGATTCATAGAATTGCGTTTCACGAAATTACAGAAGAAGCAATTGAAGAAGCTTTAGAAAATCCGAGAGATATTAAAATGAATCTTGTTGATGCTCAACAAGCAAGAAGAATTTTGGATAGATTAGTAGGGTATAAACTTTCTCCTTTTCTTTGGAAGAAGGTGGCTAACCATCTTTCTGCAGGAAGGGTTCAGTCAGTTGCTTTACGATTGATTGTTGATAGAGAGCATGAGATTGAGGAGTTTGAACCAGAAAAATACTGGACTATTGAAGCTTTGTTTAAAGAAAAAGATATTGAGTTTGACGCTTCTCTTTTGAAGATAAACGGTGATTCTTTCCCAAAGCCAGGGATTATGAAAAAAGAAAAGGCTGGTAAGATGGTTTCTGATATTCAAGCATCAGAGTTGGTTGTAGACAGCTTAGAAAAGAAGGATAAAAAGAAATATCCTAAACCTCCCTTTATTACCAGCACTCTCCAACAGGTAGCAAGTAGAAGACTTTACTTCTCCGCAAAGCAAACAATGATGTTTGCTCAAAGACTATATGAAAAAGGTTTAATTACATACATGCGAACTGATTCTGTAAACCTTTCTAAAGGAGCTTTAGCGATGGCTAAGGGTTGGATTGATGATAAGTATGGTGATAAGTACAGTTTGAATAAACCAAGACAGTTTAAAACAAAATCAAAAATGGCTCAGGAAGCTCATGAAGCTATCCGACCCACTAAACTAAAGATTGATGATTCAAAGCTTGAAAAGAAGGAGCTTAAACTATTTAACCTGATAAAAGATAGATTTATTGCCTCTCAGATGCCCCCAGCTGTTTTTGAAAAAACCAAACTTGATATTAAAAATAAATCAGGTGAGAATAAATATCTTTTGAGATCCAATGGCCAAGTTTTGAAGTTTGATGGATATATGAAGGTGTGGAATCAAAAATATGAAGAAAAGGAAATACCTGATTTGAATAAGAAAGATACAGTTCACTTGAAGGAGGCAGAGGCTGAGGAACATGAAACCTCTCCCCCACCTCGATATAACGAAGCTAGTTTAGTAAAAACATTAGAGAAAAATGGGATTGGACGTCCTTCAACCTATGCTTCGATAATTTCTGTAATAAAATACAGAAATTATGTAGAAGTTGATAGCAATAGAAGGTTTCACGCTACAGAGATGGGTGATTTAGTAACCAAGATTCTTAAGGAACACTTCCCGGATATTGTAGATGTTCACTTCACTGCCGATATGGAGGATGATTTAGATAGCATTGCGGAAGGAAACAAAGATTGGCGAAGAGTTATAAAAGAGTTCTATATTCCTTTTGAAGAGAATCTTGAGAAAAAGTATGAAGAAGTCTCAAAAGAAGATACTGTTGGAGAACCAGAAGAAACGGATGAAAAGTGTGATAAATGTGGTAAACCTATGGTTATTAAACAAAGTAGGTATGGAAAATTCTTAGCTTGTTCTGGTTTCCCAGAATGTAAGAATACCAAACCTTTAGAGAGTGAGAATAATACTTTTGGAAAGTGTCCAAAGTGTAAAAAAGGAACGGTTGTTAAAAAAAGAACTAAGAAAGGAAAGTTTTTCTTTGGGTGTGATAGGTACCCTGATTGTGATTTTGCAAAATGGGATAAAAAAGCCTTAGAAAAAGCTCAGAAGGAAGGAGTTAATGAGGAATAATATTATTTTGTAAAGAATAGCCCTCGTGAATAGTAATATTCATGAGGGCTTTTTCATTCTTTTGAAAAGTTCAAAAGAATAATCTCTTTTATTTAATTCAATCATTTTCTTCCATTTCTTGCTTTTCCTAATTTTCTTGATAGGAAAATATTCATTGCCCCCAAATAATCCGTGGATTGTAGTGATATATAAAAAATCAGCTTTCGGGAGAAACTTTTTATAAATTCTTTTTCCACCGATTACCATTATTTCTTTTGATTCTTTGGTGGCTTTTTCGTTAGCTTTCTTAATGGCTGTCCTAAGAGAGTTGCACATGATAGTGCTTTTAGGGTATCGTTGAACACTTCTTTTTAAGACAAGGTTAATTTTGTTTGGTAAAGGGTTCCCTAGAGCTTTGTAAGTTTTGTAGTCTATGATAACGGGATTCTCATTTGTAATTTTGTGATACCTTCTTGGGTTTTCTATTATTTCCCATGGGACTCCCCTTTTTTCTGCGATTAACCCACTTTCTGAGATAGCAACTAATATCGATATGGGCATCATTTTTCTCTCCTAACTCTTTTATGTGTTTTAAAAGGATCTATCTTAATTAAACTTTTAAATTGAATAAATTGCAAAACAGCCCCGGTTTTGGGGCTGTTTTGTTAGGTATTTTGAGGAGATGCTTATTACATCATACCTCCCATTCCGGCTGGCATTCCACCACCCATTGGAGGTTTACCTCCTCCGTTATTATCGTTATCCTCATCCGGTTCTTCAGTTACTACAGCTTCAGTGATCAAGAACATTGAAGCAATGGAAGCTGCATTTTGAAGAGCAGATCGGGTAACTTTTGTTGGATCAACTACACCTGATTCGATAAGGTTCTCATACTTACCGGTAGCGGCGTTGAATCCATAGTCATCTTTTTTGTTAATGACCTTATCAAGAACAACGGACCCTTCATATCCGGCATTTTTAGAGATCTGCTTAATTGGTGCATAAAGTCCTTCAAGAATGATTTTAGCACCAACAAGTTCTGCCATATTGTTAGGATCCATATTTTCGTTAATGTGCTGTTTAAGCTCTTTTGAAGCCCTAACAAGAGCTATACCACCACCAGGCACTATTCCTTCTTCAATAGCGGCTTTAGTGGCCTCTACAGCATCTTCTATCCTGTGTTGAGCTTCTTTTTGTTCTGTTTCTGTAGCAGCCCCTACTTTTATGACAGCGACTCCTCCAGAAAGTTTAGCAATTCTTTCTTCGATTTTTTCTTTATCAAACTCTGACTCAGTATTTTCAAGCTGAGTTCTTAGTTGATCAACTTTCTTTTCGATATCTTTTTTAGATCCTTTTCCACCAACAATTGTGGTGGTGTCTTTAGTAGAGACAATTTTATGAGCTTCTCCAAGATCAGAGATCTCAGCGCTTTCAAGTTTTCTACCAAGATCTTCTGAGATTAGCTCAGCTCCAGTTACGGTAGCGATGTCTTGGAGCATGTCTTTCTTTCTATTTCCAAAACCAGGAGCTTTTACTGCCAGAACATTAAAGGTTCCTCGAATTTTGTTGACTACTAATGTTGCAAGAGCTTCACCTTCAATATCGTCGGCGATGATAACCATGTCCTTTTTACCTCCTTGAGCAACTTTTTCAAGAAGAGGCAGGATATCTTTTATAGCTGATATCTTTTTGTCGGTAACTAAAATGGAAGGATCATCAAATGAAGCCTCCATTCTGTCTTGATCAGTAATCATGTATGGTGAGAGGTATCCTTTATCAAACTGAAGACCTTCTACCACATCAGATGATAGACCAAGAGTTTGAGATTCTTCTACGGTAACTACTCCATCCTGACCGACTTTATCAATTACATCGGCGATAAGTTCACCTACTTCCTCATCACGAGATGAGATAGTAGCTACTTGAGCAATTTCTTCTTTAGAGTTTATTTTCTTAGAGGTTTTTTTAATGTGATCTATTACAAGATCGGTAGCCTGAGTCATTCCATGACGAAGACCAACCGGATCAAGACCACTAGAAACGTTTTTAATTCCTTCGCTGACAAATATCTGAGCGAGGACTGTAGCGGTGGTAGTTCCATCACCAGCTACATCGTTAGTTTTTGAAGCTACTTCTTTAACAAGTTCCGCTCCAATATTTTCTATCTTATCCCCCAGTTCAATTTCTTCTGCGATAGTTACTCCGTCGAGAGTAATTGTGGGAGAACCAAAACCTTTATCAAGTACTACTCCTCGGCCTCTGGGACCTAAGGTTACTTTCACGGCATCGGCTAATTTATCAACACCGTTTTTAAGGTTTTTTCTAGCTTCTTCACTGAATAATACTCGTTTTCCCATGATTTATTTTATTTATTTAATGATTCCGATTATGTCGTCTTCTTTCATAATGAGATAGTCTTGACCATCAAGCTTTATCTCATCAACGCCATAACCTTTTTTGAATAAAACTTTATCTCCGACCTTTACAGATAAAGAGATTCTATCCCCTTCTTTATTAGGAAGTCCTTCACCGACGGCAACTACCTTACCTCGGACAGGTCCTTCCTTCTCAGCGGTATCCGGGAGGATAATACCGGAATCCGTTTTTTCTTCTTTTTTAACTTCTTCAACTAAAACCCTGTTTCCTAATGGTTTTAGATTCATATTTTTTTATTTTTAAACGTTATTAGCACTTACGACCTTTTACTGCTAATTATTTCATATAAAAGTATTATGCATAGGATGTTTGGTGTCAAGTATTTTTATCATTTAGAGTTGAAAATTGGTGATAATTGTTGAATGATGAATATATATGACCGATAAATGGCTTAAAAAATTTAAAAAGGGTAGTGTTGTTTGGAAGGCGTATAAGTTTGCTAAGAAAGCTCATGAAGGGACAAAGAGGAAAAGCGGTATGCCATATATTGAACATCCTTTGTCAGTAGCAAAAACCATTGATGAATGGGAGTTTGATGATGCAACAACAGCCGCTGCTTTATTACACGATGTGGTAGAAGATACGGGGCATACTGTTGAAGATATAGAGGAAGAGTTTGGTGAGGAAATTTCTTTTTTGGTAGACGGAGTTACTAAGTTGAAAAGAATAAAGTACGATCCGGATAAGGATAATCCAGATAAGAAAAAATCAGAAAATATGAGAAAGTTGATTGTGGCTACCAGTCAGGATCTTAGAGTTATATTTATTAAGCTTGCTGATCGGCTGCATAATATAAAAACTTTGGAAAGTCTGGATGAAAAAAGTCAGAAAAGAATAGCAGCGGAGACCATTGATATTTATGCCACCCTAGCTTATCGATTAGGAATGCAGAAACTAAGCGGGAGATTAGAAGATTTAGCCTTTTCGTATCTCTACCCTGAGAAGTATAAGTGGGTTATTGATCAAACAGAGGAAAAATATGAAGAACGAAAAAAGTACGCCAAGAAGGTTAAACCTATCTTAAGAAAAAAACTTAAGGAAGAAGGAATCAAACCTATCAAGGTAGATGCAAGAGCAAAACGTTATTACAGTCTTTTCCAGAAACTTCAACGGTATGACATGCAGTTTGATAAGATTCATGATTTGGTAGCTTTGAGGATAATTGTTGATTCTATAGAAGATTGTTATTCAGCCTTAGGAGTTATTCATAAAAATTGGCTTCCGATGCCCGGAAGAATCAAAGATTACATCGCGATGCCTAAACCCAATGGATACCGCAGTCTTCACACTACTGTATTCTGTGTCGATGATAAGATAACAGAGATTCAGATAAGAACTCAGAAGATGCATGAAGAGGCGGAGATGGGAGCGACTGCTCACTGGGCATATCAACAAGCCAGAGATCGGAAGAAATTTAAAAAGGGAAAAACAAAATGGAAAGCTGATGAAAAGGATATCAATTGGGTAGAACAGTTAAGAAACTGGCAGGAGAATTTTAAGGATCCTGATGAGTTTATCAACTCTTTAAAGGTTGATTTTTTCAAGGATAGAATATTTATTGTCACTCCGGAACAGGATGTAATAGATCTTCCGGATGGTTCTACTCCGGTAGATTTTGCGTACCGTATTCATACAGAGGTAGGTAATCAATGTACCGGGGCTAAGGTGAACGGAGAGATTGTTTCTTTAGATTATAAACTTCGTTCCGGAGATGTGGTTGAGATATTAACTCAGAAAGGTAAAAAACCATCAAAGTCATGGTTGGAGTTCGTGAAGACATCAATAGCAAAGTCAAAGATTAAAAACGCATTAAAGAAAAAGGGTATTCTGTTTAAGAAAAAACATACAAAGCCAAAGATAAGAATGAATATGACGGTAGAAAATCGGTCTCAGATATTGAAAGACGTAGTTAACACACTTTCTAATTTAAACGTTGATATAGAAAGTAGTGATTTTTATAGAAAAAATAAAGGATCCTTTGCAAGGATCAGATTAATATGCGAGGAGATAAAAGGGAGAAAGTTGGAGAATGTATTGGTGAAGCTAAAAAAAATAGCCGGAGTGAAAAAAGTTTCTTATAAATTTGATCGTTAATCTTCTTGATCAATAAGTCTTTTCATTAAAGTATCCCATTCTTCTTGGGTGTGGAGTTTAAAGGTAAGACGCTTTTCTTTTCCACTATTATTTATAGATACAGGAATACCTAACGTATCTTCAATTTGTTTGGCCCAGAAATTTTCTTGTTGACTAGAATTAGTTGAGTTACTCCTTGATCTTCTCTTCTTTCTACCCTTAGCTAAGGTTCTTAATTTTCTAGTGCTTATATCTCTTTTTAATAGTTCGTTAAAAAGTTCATCTCGAAGACTTGGGTTTTTTATAGATAATAAGATTCGAGCTTGAGACTCATTTAATTTTCCTTGAGAAAGAGCGTTTTGGATATCGGTAGGAAGATTCAAGAGTCTTAAGGTATTGGATACTGATTCTCGGCTCTTCCCTACCCTGGTAGCTATCTCTCTTTGGGTAAGGCTAAACTCATCTTGAAGTCGGGAGTAAGCGCGGGCAGTTTCTATAGGGTTTAGATCAGAACGTTGAATATTTTCAATAAGAGCCATAGACAGTTTATCCTGTTTTACCTCTTCTCTCCTTACTACCGCAGGAACTGTTTTAAGACCGATCATTTTAGAAGCTCGAAGACGTCTTTCTCCAGAGATTAATTGATAATGAACCTTAGTTCCGTTCTCTACTTCCTCCTCTATTCGTGAAACAACTAAAGGTTGGATAATACCAACCTCTCTGATTGATTGAGCAAGTTCCTTTAATCCTTGAGGATCATACTCCTTTCTTGGTTGAAAGGGGTTAGGTTTTATTTTGTCTACCTCTATTTGGAATATTGCTTGGTTTTCATCTTTTTTCTCGGTCAGATCTTCTTGAGGAGGAGTTTGAGGTTGAGAAGTTTCTTCTTGAGGTTGTTTAGGTTCTTGATTTTGAGGTTGAGGAGTTGTTGATGATTGAGATTGATTAGGAGTTTTTTCTTCAAAATCAACTTTAAACGGTGCTGGTTCAGTCTGTTGTTGGGTATTAGGTTGAGGGCGTTGTTGTTGATTATTTTGCTGAGTAGTTTGATCTTGTTTAGGGGGGTTAGGTGCAGGCTGATTCTGGGGTTGAGATTGTTGATTATTCTGTTTGTTTTTTTGTCCGGGAGGATAGTATACAGGAGGTTTTTGTTTGTTGCCTCTTTTGATGACGGGAGGTTTATTTGGTTTTTGGTTTTGAGATTGGTTTTGGTTTGGTTGAGTTTGCTGCTGTTGTGGTTTTACGGGAGCTTGATTTTCAAAAGCTGGATTAGAGTTTTTCTGAGATTTATTTTGGGTATTATAATTTGGCTGATTCTTTTGAGCAAGGTTTGCAGCGCATGATGGAAGGAACGGCTACTTTTGGTGAATTTGTTAATTCAGTAATCGGTAGTATTCAATCCAGTATAGCCAGTATGATTGC
>CAZBVS010000001.1:0-61046 GCA_964495575.1 uncultured Candidatus Saccharibacteria bacterium | reverse complement strand
GTCCAGGACGCCAGGTTTTCATCCTGGTAACACCGGTTCAAATCCGGTTGGGGTCACAAAGATTACATCTGGAAACAGATGTAATTTTATTTTCCTCTCTCTGGTGTATAATTAACACATGGCAGAAGAAAAAGAAAAAAGTATAACGTGGCGAGCAGCTGAGTACGAATACCGAAAGAAAGGAAGAGGCTGGTACATAGCAATAATTACGGTAACTCTTCTAATCGCTGTTTTTGCTCTTTGGCAAAGAAACTTTTTCTTTATGGTGTTTATCTTAATCGCCGGATTGATGGTTATAGTGTTGGGTAATAAAAAGCCAAGAGTAGTTGACTTTTACATAGATGAAGAGGAGGTAAGGGTTGGTAATGATATTGCGTACTCATATGGGGATATAGAGTGGTATGCGATAGTAAACAGAGAAAACGAACTGAATCAGATAGTAATTAAAACAACTTCTAAGATAAACCCGGTTCTTAAGTTAAGGGCTGATTCCAAAATAACCCCTAAGGCAAGAGAGGTTCTTTCGGAAAAATTAGAAGAAAAAACGTATGAACCATCGATGATTGAGTTGTTCTCAGATATTTTAAAATTTTAAAGAGCGCCCGTAGCTCAACTGGATAGAGCGTCAGCTTGCGGAGCTGAAGGTTACAGGTTCGAGTCCTGTCGGGCGTACAATAAAAATAACAGGCATAAAGCCTGTTTTTTTATTTGCGGAGGGGGAGGGATTCGAACCCTCAAGCCCGTATGGGCGCCGGTTTTCAAGACCGGTGGAATAGCCGTTATCCGACCCCTCCAAATTTGTGGACCGTACCGGATTTGAACCGGTGACCTCCTCCATGCCATGGAGGCGCTCTACCAACTGAGCCAACGGCCCAATAAGTGTGCGTCCTACAGGGTTTGAACCTGTGACCTCTTGCGTGTCGAGCAAGCGCTCTACCACTGAGCTAAGGACGCATCCAATACAAGTATACAAGTAACTTTCATATTTTCAAAAAACAATTTGTGCCGGAGGTGGGATTTGAACCCACAAGCTGTAAAGCACATGATCCTAAATCATGCGTGTATCCCAGTTCCACCACTCCGGCTTTTAACTTGCTATTTGATAATATACCAGGAATTTATCGGAAATAAAAGGGGTTGAGTAATAAAACATTAATGTTTGACTCTAATAATAATATATTATATAATATATTTAGAAATATTAAAAATAATAAATAAAACAGAAAGGAGTTTGTTATGAAAGAAAGGAAAAAGAAATACTTAAAAACGTTTATACTTCCTTCTTTGATTGTTGTTATAGCTAGTTGGCTAGTAGTGTTCGTTATTTCCAGCTTCTTCATAGAAGCAGGAATAGCCTTGATACTTGCTACTGTAATGGTTGGAGCACTTGCAATGGATGCCTTTCACAAGGTTAAACCATTACACTTTTCCATCCCGTTAAGATTAGGAAAACCCACAAACTATTTTCAGGAAGGTTGGAATATAGGGATCCCCTTGATTGATAGTCTTGATAAGGATTTCACATACAGCCTAAAACCGGACCCTATGGATATTAAGTTTCAATTTATCTCTCTGGATAACAGAAAGATAAAGATTGATTCAGAAACAAGGTGGGCCCCCAATCCTGAAATTAAAGAGGGTAATTCAAATGTTCCCCGATATGCATACATCACGAAGAAGATGATGCAAGAGGGACTGAACGATAAGATTGATTCTGAGATTGGTAGAATCGCTGGCGGCTTCTACTGGACTATCTTCAGAGACGAAAGAAGAGGAATTGAGAATTATATCAATTCTATCCTGAGAATGGAGAGACCCGTTCATGTTAATGCTGAAAAATGGTTTGAGGATATGGATGGATATGAAAACTTGAAAGAGGTGTGGCTTGAAAATGATTTCTGGAATGATAAAGAGACTTATACTGAAGTAGATAATTTTTCTGTTAACACTGAGAAAGAGCTGAAAGATGAGATTCCTTTTGAAAAGAGAATTCATTTTTATTCTCACTTTTCAAATCTGATTGGAACTCTTTTGAGAAGCCAGGGAGATTTGGAATCTGATTCGGACGAAGAACAGTATTATGGAGTAGACATCCATAACTTCACCTTAGGAACAGTAAGCTTCGATAAGCAAACCCAGGAAGCCCTTGAAGAAGAACAGAGAGCAAAGGACCGCCTTAAAGCCTCTGATCTAGTACACATCAAGAAGATGGAGAGAGCTATGAAATATAAAAAGTTGGGTGTAGATGCTCAGCAGGCTCTTAACTCATCTGAGAAAGATGTGGACCAAGGAAATGGCAACATTTCCATCGTCGGTAAGGGAACCCCGTTAATCATGGAAGGAGGTAAGAATGAGTAAGCTAATTGACAGAAAAAAGGCAGTTAAAATAATGATTTTTACTGTGCTCATTATAGTCCTCCTCAGCTTTTTCGGTGGATTCCAATCTGCTAAAAAAAAGGTTGTAGATAAAGCTTCTGGAGTGATTGAAGAGAGATTCAATAAAAAACCAGAAGTGAAGCTTATTAAATACAATCATTTTGGCTACCGGAAGCTAAACCGGAACTCCAGATTTTATCTAGAAGTTACCGATAAAAAGTGGAGTGGGTGGATTGATGCTAACACTTATGGAATGAAGCATAGAATACAGTCACTCAACGGAAAATCACATCTTACGAAGTATAAAGATGGCACGGTAGATACTTTTAGAGTTGCAGACAGAAGACCTCCAGAGGAATTTGTTTTTAAGTTAAAATCACTTTCTAGTAAGGACACCCTTCTTGTTAGAACGTGGTAGTATTAATATCAAAAACCCCATCTCATTATGAGATGGGGTTACTTCTTTTATGAAGATACAATTACGGAGCTACATTAGGGGTCGTGCCGGAACTTAATATATTATCTACTAATGAACCAATTCCACCAGCCACTAGACCTAATGCGACAGCAATCACAGCGTAAATTAACATATTCTTGGCTTTTTTAACTTTTTCTTCGTCACCTTGAGAACCAAGATAGGTGAAACCTGCGATAATAACCATTATAGCTGCGGCAATATACAAAAAGCTGGTAAGCCAACCAAGTATTCCACCTAGCAACTGCTCAACTTGAGTCAAAGAAGTTATTTTTGAACCAGGTTGTTGATCCGCTGCTAGTCCTAAAACTGGAGTAGCCAACAAAGCAATCATAGGAATAAATACTAACGCTTTATATAGTTTATCTTTCATTGTTAATTTTAATTTGTTAATTCGACTATATTTTCAAACGACCTTTTATTAAAATACTTTTAATTATTCTACGGAATGTGTCAAAATATCCTTAATTAATTTATCCATTCCGTTAGCTACTAATATTATAGCATAACCTATTACTGTATATAGGATTGTTTTTTTACCTTTCTTAAATTTCTCGGGGTCTCCAGCAGCAAAAAGGATCTGAAAACCACCTACTAACACCATAATACCGGCTATTGGGATAGCGATAACCTGAAGACCATCAATAATTCTGGTTAAAACATCCCCTATCGTGTTAGCCCCTGATTCCTCAAGAGGGTTAGTTAACCCTACCGTAGGGGAGCCTTCTTGTTGTGCTAGGACATGAGGCACTCCAAGGATAAAGGTAAAGGCTAAGAAGGTTATTAAAAATAAGGTTAATTTCTTCATATGTTTATTCTAACACACTATTTCGGACCAAATAAACTGTTCATCACCGGTTATGATGTGGAAAAGGGTATTTACAATAATCCAAGCGGTTAAGGTAATAACAATACCTATAACAGCGTTGGTAATTAAACTCTTACCTTTAGAGAATCTTTTTTCATTACCCCCACTTACCATTATCATCACTCCCCCGGCTACAATTACAGCGGCGGCCACTATATATGCTAACCGGGTTAGAAAATTAACAATATTAGAGACTACCTTAATCATGTCACAAAAATCACAAGGGTCTTCTCCTTGCTGATTACAGGTTACCCCCTCCCAGATTATAGAGCCGCTATCGGGGGCACCTTTCTGAGCAGCAAACGCTAGCGGAGAAAAAGCAAAAAAGCCAACTAATAAAAGAACAAAAGCGCTTATTAAAATATTTAATACATTATTCATGGTTATAAAGATTTTAATAAATTAGAAACTTCATCCTCTGCGTTTCTTAAAATCCTGTATGAGGCCTTTCCTTCATCTCCCACTGCCTTTATCATCTGATCAAAAATCTTATCTGTCTTCTCAAAATCAGGCTTCCTCCAGGACTCGGCAATTAAAGCTTGTTTTGCAAAAACTCCAAGTTCCTGATCATTTTTATACTCCTGGATTAAAGATTTAAGGGCGGGAGGTCTTTTCGTGTTATCAAGATAACTTCTTATAGCAGAAGAGTCGAGGGTTAGAACCTTAACAAAATCCCAAGCTATTGTGGGATATCGAGTTTGTCGAGAAACTGCGTAACCGAAGTAATCGGCGATAGCTATTTCTTTGTTTTCTTTTATCTGAGGTACTTTGGCAACGCCCACCTCTAAAAACACATTTCTATCCTTTAAATCTTTTAAATCGGTGGAATAACCGAAGACAACCGCGTTGTTTTCCCGGGCAAACGATTCAAAATCTTGAGAAAGATAGCTATCCCAGGTATATAAATCTGCGTTAGGGTTTGAAAATTGAGTATAAAAGTCTAATGCTTCTCTACCCGGTTCGGAGCTAAAGGTAGCTGAGTCATAATTATCACTTACCATGTCTGCCCCAGACTGCATCATAAGAAGGGAGAGGAGATCAGAAGAATACTTAATATTATCTGCACCTCCTATAGCAGCTCCGGCTCGGGATACATCGCCAGATTGATCATTGAATTTAGTAAGTTTTTTAGTCTGAGTTTTAAACTCTTCCCAGTTCTTAGCAGGATAAACTATAGCAGCTTCGTTAAAGAGACTCTTGTTATATATCATGGCAAGAGTATCAACAGAGGCTGGAAGAGCGTAAATCTTGTTGTTGAAATAAAAGTCTTGTTCAACTACCTCAGGAAAATCATTCCTTAAATTTGATAAGGAATACTGAGATTCCGGGACAGGAAATGTTTTGTTAGCCTTCCTTAAGATATCACTGTTTTTAATGACAAAAATATCTGGCCCTTCTCCAGCCGCTAAAGAATTAAGGAGGGTTTCTTCGTATTCATTGGTATTTTCAAAACGCCGGTAGTTAACTGTAATGTTAGGGTAAGTTTTGTTGAACTCGGAGATAGCTTTTTCATAAGCTGCCTTTCTATCAGAAACAGCCCAGACATCAAGTTGAGCCTGAGTATTATAAATAGAGTCTTCACCTGGTCCTCTGTTTAAAAAGAACCCAACTACAAAAATCAAAACTAAAGCTGCTAAACTTCCAAGTATAGCAAGTATAATAACTTTATTCTTATCCATATATAATTATTCTAAACTAATTTCGAAAGAAAACGAAATAAAGTTATGAACAAAAGATGCCTACCAAGGAATCATCGTCATTTACGTTCATTATTTTCACCCCTTGAGTAGAGCGTCCACTGGTGCGAATATCTTTTATCTCTGTTTTAATAACTAAACCTTTTTCAGTGAAAGCTATAACGTCATCCACTTCTTTATCGATTAAGCTTGCGGCAGCCAAAGAACCGGTTTTCTTAGTTGTTTTAGCAGTAGCCACTCCTTTTCCACCACGACGCTGAGTTTTATATTCTTTAATAGGAGTTTTCTTACCATATCCGTTTTCTGTAATTACCAATAGCTTTTGATCTTTATTGTTTTTTCCTTCGTCAATTACTACAAAACCAGTAACCTTATCCTTATTCTTCAGATCAACCGCCTTTACTCCAGAAGCGGTACGACCCATTGCTCTAACCTCATCTTCGCTAAATCTGATTGACTGGCCGTTTTTAGTTACAAACAAGAAATCGTCATCTCCGGTAGAACGTTTTACCCAGCGAAGAGTATCATCATCCTTAAGACCAACTGCAATTATTCCGGTACTTCTTACGTTTTCAAACTCTGATATTTTGGTCTTCTTTACCATTCCGTTCTCGGTACCCATGACAAAGTATTTCTCATCATCTTCCTTTTCTTCACTGTTATACGCTAGGACAGCGGTGATTTTATCATCATCTGAGAGACCAAGAAAGGTGTGGACCAATTTACCTTTGGCGGTTCGGGATGATTTTGGTATTTCATATACCCGGGTTTTGAAAACATTCCCACTGTCGGTGAAGAAAAGAATATCATCATGCGTGTTTGCTACTAATAGTTTAGATACCTTATCTTCTTCTTTGAGGTTTAGACCCTTAAGACCACGGCCTCCTCTGCCTTGAAGACGGAAGGATTTAGGAGTCATTCTTTTAATGTATCCGTCATTAGTAAGGAGAATGACAGCTTCTTTCTGAGGAATAAAGTCTTCTTTTTTAAATTCTTTGAGAGAACCTTCAACCATTTTAGTTTTCCTTTCGTCACCATACTCTTCTTTAATTTCATCAAGCTCTTCAATAATAATATCAAGAATTTTCTGATCGCTTTTAAGGATGGTTTTAAGCTCTTTGATAAGTTCTTTCTTTTCTTCTAGTTCATCTTTAATCTTCTTAGCTTCCAAGGAAGCAAGGCTCTGAAGCTTCATGTTTAAAATAGCATCGGCTTGAACCTTAGAAAGATCAAATTTTTTAACTAAGTTTTTATGAGCCTTTTTCCTGTTCTCAGATTTTTTAATTGTTTTTATAACAGCATCTATATCATCCAACGCTACCACCAATCCTTCTAATATGTGGGCTCTGTCCTCTGCTTTTTTAAGTCGGTACTTTAATCTTCGGGTGATAGTTTTCTTTCGATGCTTAATATATTCTGAGAGAATATCTTTTAAAGAAACTACCTGAGGCTGGATTCCATCAACTAAAGCCACCATATTAAAGTGGAACTTGGTTTGAAGTCGGGTGTTTTTATAAAGTTGATTAAGGATTCTTTGAGGATTTACGCTTTGTTTCAACTCAATAGCAATCCTCATCCCATCTCGGCCTGATTCATCACGAACATCTTTTATCCCCTGAATCTTTTTGTCCTTAACTAGGTTGGCTATTTTTTCAATCAACCGGGCTTTGTTAACTTGGTAAGGAATTTCATCTACAACGATCGTCATGTGCTTCTTTCTTTTTTCGACATCGGTAACAGCGCGAATAACTACAGAACCTCGGCCTGTAGAATACGCTTTTTCTAGCTCTTCAGCTTCATATATCTCTCCTCCGGTTGGAAAATCAGGCCCTGGAAGATACCGCATTAACTCTTTTACAGTTGCATCAGGGTTTTTAATTAAATGTTTGGTAGCATCAATTATCTCAGAAAGGTTATGGGGAGGAATACTAGTGGCCATACCTACAGCGATCCCCATAGTTCCGTTTAACAGCAAACCAGGGAGCTTAGCCGGCAGAAACTTGGGTTCCTGCCTAGTGTTATCGTAGTTAGCCTGCCAATCAACGGTATCCTTCTCAATGTTTTTTAAAAGTTCACCGGATATCTTTGTTAATCGACACTCGGTATATCGCATAGCAGCCTGGCTGTCTCCGTCAATGGATCCCCAGTTACCTTGCCCATCTATTAGAGGGTACCGAAGAGAGAAATCCTGAGCCATTCGAGCCATAGCGTCGTACACGGCGGAGTCTCCATGAGGGTGATAACGTCCAAGAACCTGACCAACAACATTAGCTGATTTTCTAAACTTAGATTTATAAGTTAAGTTATCATCCCACATTGCCCAAAGAATTCTTCTTTGGACAGGTTTGAGACCATCCCGGATATCAGGGATGGCTCGAGAGACAATGACAGACATTGCGTAATCAATGTATGATTCTTGAAGCTCTTCTGTGATTTTAGAAACTCTTATCTCACTTTCAGGCTTCTTGTCTTCTTTTTTATTTGATTTTTTCTTTTTTTTCTTAGACATGTTTATTGTGTTTCAAAAGGAATACTACTTGAAGCCTCCGGAGTGTATTCTTTTACATTATTAAAACTATCTTTTGTTCTTTTAATTAAAGAATTTACTTCCGTAAACATTCCTTTAAATCTTTGAGCTACGGCATCTTTAATAACTACGAAACCTCTAACAAAGATATTAATAACTCCAGATTTATTTGGTTCTGATTCAATGTTACCAACCTCAGAATCATTAGCCTCTTTGTTTATACCAGAGATACCAGAGACAGTAAAATTTATATACCAGACCCATAACCCTATTATTAAGATCGTGGCTACAGCGGTGCTTAGAATCAACCAGTTTCTTTTTGTTTTCTGATCAGAGCGTCTAATTTTTCTGATCTTTCTAGTTATTCCTTTTATTATATTTTTTGTTTTTTCAACAAAGGACATCTTAACTTTTTAAACAACGTACTTCCATCTCCCCCTTCTTAACATCGTTCTTCCTTAAAACAATTTTTTCTTCTTCCTTGCAATCTTTGGTGTTAAACTCGTTTAAAAAGCTTTTCAGATCCTTAGAGAAGGAAGGGATAATAAGGCCAGGTTCAATCTGACGAATAAACTTGGCTATTTTGTTAGGTTTAACAAGGCTGTCTCCTCCGGCAGGACATATTACAATGTCTACGTCTGTTAAATGTTCTTGAAGCTCTTCTTCAGGCACTTCTTCTAAAAACCCGAAGATAACTACCCGAAATCCTTCAAAATCTACACGGTAAATTGTTTTTTCTTCATCGTTTGAAGAGGATTGCCATCCGTTAATCCTGGTTCCTCCTATCTCATATTCACCGCTGTGATCTACCCAAAATATCTCTTCTTCTGAGGAAGGTTCTTCGGTAACAGCAGGTTTTTTAGTGTTCAAAACTATGTTTGCTCCTCGAAAAGATCTCTGATCTGTCGGATCTACTAATATAGTGTCGTCCCCTGATTGAAGCTTGAAATAATTGTCGTCTTGATAAGTTATTATCATAAAAAAATAAAAATTTTAACGGGTATCCATAAAATTTCGATGACATTGCTGTCATCGTTGACGCACGAGGCACCCCTGTTAACTTACCTTAATTATCACATTATAGGCTCATATTTTCAAGTGAAAAAAAGAATATAATTTATATAGATTCATAAAAATTTGGCTTTTTAAAAAGTTTGGTATACAATACTTGAAGTGAATTTACACATTATATATGTAGTTCACCGAGGCTATGGGCTTCGATATATAAAACTATGACAACAAAACCAAATACAAATCCATTTATAAAGTTTATTAAAGACAACCCCGATGTTTTTGCATTCTTGAAGCCGGGTGATTTAGTAGAAGGAAAGATCATTGAAAAGAGCTCAAGAGAGGTAATGGTTGATTTAGGAAAATTTGGCACCGGTATCATTTACCGTGGAGAATTACTTGGAGCAAAGAACGTCGTCAAAGAATCAGAGGTGGGTGATGCTATTCAAGCAAAGGTTGTAAAAGCAAATAACGATGAAGGGTTGGTTGAGCTATCCCTTTCAGAGGCAGAAAGGCAGAAAAACTGGTTGAAGATAAATGAGCTATACGAAAAAGAAGAAGTCATCGAAACAAAACCTTACAGCGCTAACAAAGGAGGTTTGTTAACTAAGATAGAAAATGTGCAAGCTTTCTTACCAGCTTCTCAGTTAACTTCTGAAAATTATCCCGATATTGAAGACAACGACCCTAAGAAAATTGAAAAAGAGCTTGAAAAACTTGTTGGAGAAAAACTTGAGGTAAAGATAATTGACGCAAACCAAAAATCTAACAAACTAATTGTTTCTGAAAAAGCAGCCAACAAGCTAAGCTCTAAAGAACTAGTAAAAGATTATGAAGAAGGCCAGATAGTAGGGGGAATAGTAACCGGAATAGCTGATTTCGGAGTGTTTATCCAGTTTACCGATAATCCTGATGTAGAAGGATTAATTCATATCTCAGAGCTTGCTCACAGAATTATTGACAACCCTAAAGAGGTAGTAAGTATGGATGATGAAATAAAAGCAAAGATTATTGAGATAAAAGACGGAAAGATATCACTATCCCTAAAGGCTCTTGAAAAAGATCCTTGGGACGAGGTTGAAGAAAGATACAAAGAAGGAGACGGGGTTGAAGGAGAGGTGTATAGCTTAAATCCTTTTGGGGCTGTAATAAAGCTTGATGACGAGATTCAAGGACAGGTTCACGTAACAGAGTTTGGCGGAGAGGAAGAGATGAAAGAAAAGATTGACAAAGAAGAGACTTACACCTTTGAGATTAAAGAGGTGAATAAAGAAGACAAAAGGATAAACTTGAAGTTTGTAGAATAAAAAGCAAGCTTCTATATAAAAAACCGGCCTTTGAGGGCCGGTTTTTTTGATACTTGCTTATCTGTCACACTGTTGACTTGAGATAAAAAAGTGATATAATCAATATAGCGAAGCAAGGCAGTTAAGCTGGCGCTGTCAGCAGGTGCGGCCGAGAATAACAAGGTCGTTGCAGGGTTCGAATCCCTGTGCTGCCACGTAAGGCTTCTTTTAAAAATTAAGACCCCCCAGCATTATTTGCTGGGGAATATTTTTATTTATTTTTATTTACAACAAACCTAGAGCTTTTTTGACTTTTTTAATCTTCTTATCTGCTCTTTTTAAAGCTTTTTTATTCCCTTGTTTAATTATTTTTTCAATTTCTTTATCCGAGTATTTTTCTTCACGGAACGGTTCCAGCTTTTTAGTAACTAGTTCTGCTAAAGTCTTTTTAAAATCACCGTATCCTTTTCCTTCAAACTCTTTTTCAATTTCTTTTATCTTTTTACCAGAAAAAGCGTGGTAAATATTCATCAAGTTGGAAACTGCCTTTTTATTCTTTTCGTCATACTTTATCTCTTTGCCGGAATCAGTTACGGCAGACATAATCTTTTTCTTTATCTCTTTAGGCGAATCATCAAGGAATAGACATCCTTTAGGGGAAGATTTGGACATTTTGTTTTCTGGATCAGTAAGGCTCATTAACCTTGAAGTATGAGTCAGTAGCTCTTCAGGTTCTTTAAAGATATCACCGTACCGGTTATTAAATTTTCTCACTATCTCTCTGGTAAATTCGAGGTGTTGAATCTGATCTTCTCCTACAGGAACGTACTGAGCATCATATAAAACAATATCCGCTGCCATTAATACAGGATAGAAGAATAGGCCGGCGTTAATATTGTTTTTTTGATTTTTACTTTTCTTCTTAAACTGAGTCATTCGGGAAAGCATTCCGTAAGGAGTAACTGTGGAAAGAATCCAGCTTAGCTCAACGTTAGGAGGAATCTCAGACTGAACGAAAATAGTTGATTCTTTTGGATCAAGACCAGCTTTAAGGTAAGTTCTTATTATCTCTCTAACCTGGTCTCGTTTTTCGTTAGGATCGAATTCAGTAGTTAATGAATGGAGGTCAGCCACGAAAAAATAAGGTTGGTAATCACCTGAATCTTGAAGTTTTTTAAAATTTTTAATTGCTCCAAGATAATTTCCAACATGAAGACGCCCAGTAGGCTGAATTCCTGATATTAAAATGGGTTTACTCATGATGATTTTATTTTAGCCTTCATCTCCAAGAAAATCAAAATATAAAATTAAACTTCAATAATAACAGGAAGAATCATTGGTCGTCTTTTAGTTCTTTTATAAAGATACTTACCGATCTGATCTTGGATAAGAGTTTTTACATAATCTATATCAAGAGACTGACGATTTGGTATCCTGCCGATGATTCCTCTTATTTTTCGACGGACTTTATTAAGAAGCCCTTTATTATCTTTCAGATAAACAAAGCCACGGGATATAATATCAGGGCTTTTCAGAACCTTTCCATTTTTCTTACTGATTGTTGTAATAAGAACAACCATCCCTTCTTCAGCTAAAGTCCGTCTATCTCTTAGTACAACCTCTCCTATATCTCCTACCCCTAAGCCGTCCACTAAGACATAAGATGATGGAACCTGCTCTCCGGTGATCTCAACGGAGTCTTTCTTGAACTCTACAATCAACCCGTTATCAGATAAAATTGTATTCTTAGGATCTAGTCCTATTGTTTCTTGAGCCATTAAAGCGTTCCTTTTACGCATGAAATAAAAGCCGTGAATAGGTAGGAAGAACTTTGGATCTACTTTTTTCATAACAGTTTTTAACTCTTCTTGGGGAGCGTGACCAGAAGAGTGGATATCAAGCATTTTATAATCATAGATGCTTGCTCCTTGTCGGGTAAGGTTATCCTTGAGGTCTTGAACACTCTTTTCGTTCCCAGGGACAACCGAGGAGGAAAGAATTACGGTATCATCATCTTTGATAGAGATATGTTTATGTTCTCCGTTAGCAATCCTCATTAAGCTAGCGTTTTCTTCTCCTTGAGCTCCGGTAGAGAGAATCATAACCTTGTTGTCAGGATACTTATTAATATCCTTCAAAGGTACTAGAGTGTCTTTCTTGGTTTTTATGAAACCAAGGCGTTTAGCAATATCAAGGTTGGACTGCATAGAGTAACCTGAGATAGCAACAACTTTGTTCATCTTTTCTGCTATCTTTATTATTTCCTTAAGGCGGTCTAATAAAGAAGAGAAGGTGCTAACAATTATCCTACCTTCTGCTTTTTTGAATAATTTTTCAAGTTCTTCTTCAACAACTCTTTCCGAGACAGAAAAACCAGGAGTCTCAGACCCAGTCGAGTCTAACATTAAAGTGTGGATATCTTGTTCACCTAGTTTATCCCAGATATCCAGATGTTTAGGATTACCCTCTTTGTCATAATCGAATTTAAATTCACCAGGGTGAACTACTTTTCCGATAGGGGTGTGGATAAGAAGACCGACCCCTTCTGGAATATTATGTTCAACCCCAAAAAATTCAACCTTGAAGTTTTCAGATATCTGATGTGTTTCTTCGGGTTTAACTGTTTCAAAAATAGGCTTAGGAGAGTTTGGAAAATCTCCTTGTCTTTTTTTAATCACTTCTTTAGTAAGCTCGGTGGTGTATATCTTTGGATTTCCTAATCGATCTAGTAAGTAAGGAATAGCACCAATGTGATCATAATGACCATGGGTAATAATAACTCCTTTTATCTTTTTCTTTTTCATTTCAAGATACTTGGTGTTAGGGATAATGAAATCAATCCCAGGAGTTTCATCTTCAGGGAACTGAAGCCCCATATCGATAATTAGAATCTCGTCTTTATACTCAAGAAACATCATATTACGACCGATCTCCTCTAGACCACCAAGAGCACAGAACCTAACCATCTCTCCTTTAGGTTTCTTTTTCATAGATGGCTTTATGTTAGTCTTTTCCATCTGGGTAACTCTCATAGCTTTAGGTTTCCCAATTTTATTTTTGGGATGGACCTTTTTGTTTTTTTTCTTTTTTGTTTTTTGTTTTTTAGACATTTTATTTTTATTTAAAAATGTTTTAAATTAATTTCGACTAAATTTAGTTGTGCTCTTGAAAGGATTTGAACCTCCACCCGCTTTAAGCGGACAGCGATCTGAACGCTGCGTGTCTGCCAATTCCACCACAAGAGCATTTATTTTAATTTGCGGAGGTTGAGGTAGTAACTGTATTATCTTCTTTAATTACCCTAGCTCGGGTCACATACCACTCATTAACGTTTTCAAAACGATCACTGGCACTTGATATATCATTACTTAAATCAAAACCATAAAGTCGTTCATGGTGAGCGTAGGTGTAAGGAAGAGAGTACAAGAATACTGCGGGATAATCATCATGGATTATCTCAGAAGCTTCCAAAAATTCTTTTTTTCTTTTTTCTTCATCTTTTGTCTGTCGAATGTTTTCCAGGATAGTATCTACTTTATCGTTGGAATAGAAAGAAAGATTGAATCCTGGATAAAACCTTTCCGAGGAATGCCAAAATGGGAATAAGTCTAGAGAATTTTTTAAAACATTTCCGAAGACAACAGCTTCATAGTTTCTTTCTCTGATAACCGCGTCATGAAAATCATTATTCTTTAAGGAAACAATCTGAACATTATCAATTCCTACTGATTCCCACTCCTGTTTTATAAATTCAGCAGTTTCCTTTATAAAATCAACTTCAGGGACAATAATCTCAAATGTTAAGTCTCCTTCTTGATCATTCTTTATATCAGAAATTATTTCTTCAGCCTTGTTTTTATTAGGTGGTAAGACTGAATTTTCTTCAACAAGATCAGATAGATTATTTAAGGCTTTTGTTTCATTGGATAAAACTTCGTTAGCAAGTTTCTTCCGATCTATTGAGATAGAAAGAGCTTTTCGAAATTCATCATTTTTTAAGATAGAGGTTGATTTAGGGTTAAAGAAGATAGCGTAGTAACGAGGGATAGAAACATTTTCAATCACTGCTTTAGGAAGGTTTTTAACTCTTTTGTCAGGTAGTCCAGAAATACTAAAACCATCTATTTTTCTTGTTTTAAAATCGCTTAATAATTCAGCGTTATTGTTGTAAAATCGGAAATAAAAATCTTTAATATATGGTTTATCACCGGCAAACTTGTTATTTATCTTAAAGTGGTACTCGGTTATAAAGCCATTTCTTTTTTTAGAAAAGTTTTTGAAAACATATGGGCCGCTTGATACTGGCTCTAGATTATACGAAGACAGTCGAATGTTAGACGCTGGAATTTCTCCAAAAATATGCTTAGGAATTACGGGTAGTTTATTAATGTTATCTTCGAAATAAACATACGGTCCAGGGAGAGTAAATTTAATCTGCAACTCACTTATTCTCTCTATCACAATCCCTTTCCAGGTTTTGTAATATGGAGACTGAATTTCAGGATTCTGAATAGTTTTGATGGTGAAAATAATATCATCACTGGTAAGAGGTTTGTTATCACTCCACTTTAAATCTTCTTTTAGTTTTAAGATATAAGTTTTTGCTCCGTTCTTAACCTCAATATTAGACTTTAGGTCTTTAATGTCGGCATAGACTAATGAACTTAGAGCTTGATCAACGGATTTATCAGAGATTACTGGGTTTATAGCGGTTGGTTGACCAACAATCCCTTCTTTATAATAACCGCCTCTTACCGGAACAAAATCACTGTTTTTATTAATCGCAATAACTCCTCTAGAAGCTACCGCTATTAAGAATAAAACAAATAACGCAGTAAAAAGCTTACGCTCAAAGCTTGATAAAGAGGAAAAAATAAGTTTAGGAATTTTCATACAGAAATTATTAGAGTTTATTATTTATAAGATTACCAAATTCTTGTATTAAAAAAATGGTACTAAATTAGAAAATTGTTTTTAAACGCTTATTAATAAACAAGATTAAGAATAGCTAAAACCACAAATGCAAAGGCAAGCACGATTGTCCCCCAGTATATAAACTTTTCCATTCCCCTTCTGGTTTGATAAGGGGTTCCTCCACCACCTCCGCCCATGGCTCCAAGGCCACTGGCTCGTTCTTGTAATAAAACAAAAACGATTAAAGCGACGGATACAATAACTTGTAAAATAGTTAACATAATTTATTTAACCCAACGTGCTGAAATATTTATAAAGCTGTTTACAACACTGAATATAATAGTAGCGATAATCAGTGGTAAGTACCCCTGTATTGTAAGGCTTCCACTTATAATGTCAAGAATGTATATAGTGAGAGCATTTATAACAATAACGAAAAGTCCTAACGTTAAAACAATAAGTGGACCAAATAGTAATTTTAAAACAGGTCTTAAGAGTAAATTAATTACTGTAAATACTGCAGCAGCTGTAACGAGATCTATAAAATCTCCTTCAAAAATAAAGTCTTGTATGAAATAGGCGGAAGCCATAATCGCTACAATATTAGAAACTACTGATATAAAAAGTTTGCCGATAAATTTCATATTTTTATTTAATCATCATCTTCTTTTTCCTTTGATTCATTGGCTTCTTTTATAGCTTCCTTAGTTTTTTCCATTATCTCTTCAAGAAGCTCGGTGTCTTTTTGTAATTCTCTTCTTGCGTTATCAAAACCTACAGCAATGCTTTCTCCGTCGTATCTATAGCTAGGTCCTTTTCTTTTAGCTACGCCATATTTTAAAGCGGTATTTAAAACATCGCTTTCATATGAAATACCTTTACCATAAAGGATATCAAACTCAGCTATTTTAAACGGAGGAGCTACCTTATTCTTAACTACCTTAACCTTTGCTCTGTTGCCTACGACCTCATCCTTCTTCTTAATCTGAGCTTTTCTACGAATATCAAGTCGAACTGAGGAATAGAATTTAAGAGCACGACCACCAGGAGTGGTTTCAGGGTTTCCATACATAACCCCAATCTTCATTCTGATTTGATTGATAAAGATTACAATGGTTTTAGATTTGCCTGCAACGGAGGTTATCTTTCTAAGAGCTTGGGACATAAGTCGGGCCTGTAAACCAACATGCTTATCCCCCATCTCTCCTTCTATTTCTTCTTTAGGAGTAAGGGCAGCTACAGAGTCTATAACTACTACGTCTACCGCCCCAGAACGAACAATGTCTTCTAAAATGTTTAGAGCCTCGTCTCCGCTGTCCGGTTGAGAAATTATTAATTCGTTAACTTTAACACCAATCTTTTTTGCATACTCAGGATCAAGAGCATGTTCGGCATCAATAAAGGCAGCTTTACCATCCTGCTTTTGAGTCTCGGCAATAGCGTGAAGAGCAAGAGTTGTTTTTCCACTTGATTCAGGTCCGTATATCTCAACTACTCTTCCTTTTGGAAGGCCGCCTACACCTAAAGCAATATCAAGAGAAAATGAACCAGATGGAATACTTTCTACGTCAATCTTCTTTTGGTCACCTAATTTCATTATGGCCCCTTCCCCATATTGAGATTGAAGGGAGTCCTTTAACTCTTCGATGTCTTTATCCTTTTTTTTCTTTTTTTTCTTCTTTTTTTTCTTTTTCTTTTTTGCCATTAAATTATTTAGTTATTAATTGTAGACGAGGTGGTAACTGATGTTGTAGTTGCTTGTTCAATATTTTCTTGATTATCTGTTTTGTAATATATTTCTTTAGCAATCTTTTCTTCTCTTTTTAGGGGTCCTTTAATGTTAAACATTACGGTATTAAATCCTGGGCTGAGATCTATCGTTTTTGAAAAGTCTCCATCACTTTCAGGATAAACAGATTGTTGGTTAATTTTCAACTGGTACTTAGGGCTAATATTTCCTTTGATGTTGTAAGAGGCTTCTTCAGAAATTACAGGCTCTTCATTGAAGCCTTCAAGGTTCAACTCTCGGGCAATATCAACCCCCAAAAAGCTTCGGATTATGAAATAAGCGATTACTGCAATTATTACAATAACACCTAAGAAGATCTTGGTGTTTATTTTAGAAACAGAGAATCTATTTTTAGGTAGATGATCTGTGTTACCGGAAGACCTTAGATTGTTATTATTTTTAAAATATCTTTCCCAGATTTTTTCTCCGTCCATGTCAACAACGTCAGCTATTTTTAAAATATAGCCGTGGAGATAAGGTGCGGGAGGAAGTTTTTTAAGATCATTCTTTATCAAAAGCTTGATGAATCTTTCAGAGATGCCTGTTGCATCAGCTAACTGTGATTCATTCATTCCTTGAGCCTTCATCGCTTCTATCAATATTGATGAAAAATTTTTTTGAGAATTATTAGCCATTTTTTTTGTTTCTTCTCTACTTTTTATTTTACTCCTCTTCACCGTCTAAATAAACTTCCCTGGCCTTTGAACCTCTCGGAGGACCTACTATGCCTTCCTTCTCCATGCTGTCTAAGATACGAGCTGCTCGAGCATAACCAATTCTTAAACGACGTTGTAATAAAGAGGCGGATCCTTTTTCAGCTTTTTTAACAACTTTAACCGCTTCATCATATAACTCGTCTTTTTCTTCTTCATTTTCTATCTTGTCAAAATCTATTGCGGATGGAGAGGCATCATCCTTTTCATCCATGTCTACTTCCTCTTCTTCATACTCATTATTCTTCTTTATGTACTTAACTGTTTTTTTAATCTCTTTCTCGGTTACATATGAACCTTGTATTCTTTGAGGCTTAGAAGACTCTGAGGAAATAAACAGGAGGTCTCCGTTGCCTAATAATTTTTCAGCTCCGTTGGAGTCAAGAATTGTTCTTGAATCAACCCCGCTAGCAACCTGCAAAGCAATACGGGTTGTGATGTTAGCTTTAATCAAACCAGTAATTACTTCCACAGAAGGCCTTTGAGTAGAGACAACCAAATGAATCCCTACAGCCCGGGACATCTGCGCTAGTCGGACAATAGCTCCTTCTACCTCTCTACCGTATGAAGCCATAAGGTCAGCCAACTCATCAATCACTATTAATATGTAAGGCATGTGATCTCCTTTACCTTTGTTAAAACTTTTTATATCTCTAGCTCCAGCATCAAGTAGAACCTCATAACGTCTTTCCATTTCGTTGATTGCCCACTTTAGTGCACCCACCGCTTTTTTGTTCTTGGTAATAACTGGGGAAATCAGATGAGGAATATCATCATACACAGAAAGCTCTACTCTTTTAGGGTCTACCATAACCAATCTTAGATCATCCGGGGAGTTTTTGTATAAGAGGGAAAGAAGCAATGTATGGATACAGATACTTTTTCCACTACCAGTTGCTCCAGCTATTAAAACATGAGGCATCTTAGCAATATCTGCAAATACTGGATCGCCATTAACTCCCCTTCCTAATACAAATGTAAGAGGGGATGTTTTTTTAAACTTCTTCTTAGCGAGAATACTACCAAGTCTAACTACTGCTGCATTTTTGTTTGGAACCTCAATCCCTACTAATGACTTGCCCGGGATCGGAGCTTCAATTCTTATTGGGTGGGCAGCCAAAGCAAGAGCCAGGTCAGAATTAAGACCGGTGATCTTAGAAAGCTTAACTCCCTCGGCTGGTTTTAGTGTATAACGAGTTACGGTTGGACCAACCTGGACTTCACCCATATCAACTTGAATTCCAAAACTGTCTAAGGTTCTTCTTATTATATTTGCGTTGGCCCGCAGATCTCCAGAGGTTGGTTTTTTACTTTTTGAGATAAAGATTGAAAGTGGCGGAGCGTTATAATCACCTGAACTTTCTCTTGTTTCAATCTCAAAATCTTCCTCCCCTTCGTCTTCTTCTGGTTCCTCCTCTTCGTCTTCTTTCTGTTTATCTTTTGAGCCAGATTTTTTTTCTTCAGTATTTTCTTTTTCTTCTTCCGGTTCACCTTTTGATTCTTCTTCATCCTCTCCCATAGGGGTTGAGATACCAAACTCTAGCTTTTGGTTTTTTTCTTTTAGTGAGGTGTTTTTTATTTTCTCTCTAAGTTTTTTGAAGAGACTTGTGAAATGTAACGGTCGGTTGAGAATAATTAAAAATGTAGTAAGGCAAATTCCGCCGGTAATTATTATTGAGACTGGAATCCCAAATGGGTTTTCAAGAACTCCAATTAAAGCACCGGTTAATCCTCCATTTTTTGGAGACAAAATATCAATTAATCCTAATCCAGAAATTACAAAAAATAATGCGCTGATTAAAGTTGTTTTCCAAAATTTTCTTTCTTCGGGAAGAAGAAAAGAGAAGGCTATTAAAAATGAAACTAAGGGGAGTAAATAATATCCCCAGCCAAAAAGCTTATCGAAAAATGAAAAAAACTTACTCCCCCAAGGACCGGCTTGACCTACAGAAGCTAATATGAAAATTATTGCTAACGCTAAAAATGTTATTACGGAAACATTTTTTCTAACTTCGGGGTGAATGTCAGAAAAAACATTTTTCTTATCTTTTTTAGATTTTTTCTTTTTGCTTTTCTTTTTTGCCATTATTAGATTAGTTAAAAATTACTTTAAGTTCGTTTCCACTGGTTTTAATTATATCACGGCTTTTCTTAAAATCCATCGGGTTTTGATAATAATATATTCTATCAATGATCCTGCGCAGAAAGCTTAAAATATTTCGGTTGAGATCTATTGAATTCATATTCCTTATTTTAAGAACTTAATATTTTAAAAAACACGTTAGTCATTTTTTTAAAAATGATAAAAAGATAGATTAAAGCATTAGTTGACTTTTATATATTTTATTGTATTAAAAATAATCTGTTTTTTATTAATAATTTAATTTTCTTTTTTGTCAATGTTCTTATAAAACTTGACAAAAAAGTGACAAACGTGTGAAACATTTTGATTAACGAAGCTAAGCCAAAAAACGGGTGTGAAACATTGACAAAAAAGTGACAAACATTTTTTATATGGAAAAATGTTTAGCGTGAAACATATTTGGTAAAAAGTGTTTAGCGTGAAACATCTTTCACAATTTTACGTCTATGTGCGTTTTTAATGTTTCACGCTAAACATTCCAAGCGTTATTTAGATCAAAAATGTTTCATGTGAAACATAATACCGGTTTTTCAGTTATGTTGTTGACCCTAAAAACCCCAAAAATGTTTCACGCTAAACATTCTTGGGGTTTTTAATCAATGTTTATCTCATAATAGATACTAAATGTTTAGCGTGAAACATTTTTGGTAAAAACAGGTAAAAAACCATTAAGACAAAAAGTGGTGTGCATATATTGTTGATAACAATTTTGACGTTTTGTAAAGGGCTCTGCTAAGCAATTAAATAAATGCCAAATATCAAAATATTTGTCAAGTATGGTTATTACATCTTGACTTTTTCTTCATTTTGATACATTATATATATAGTAAATAAAGAATTAAATAGGAGGTTGACATGAAAGACTGGGCATGTTTTGGTTATTTCAAAAGTTTCCCCGAAGAAAAAATAGTACTGATTCAAGATGCTAATAAACCAAGGCCTCATAAATGGAAATTGCCGGGAGGCAAGAAAAAAAGAGGCGAGGTATATTATGTCCAAACCTTGGATCGAGAACTTCGGGAAGAGTTGCCTGATTTTGAGTTTGTGATTCGGGATCACAAACCAGCTTTTAGAAAAAAATTAGGCGGACATGAATTTTTAATTTTCCGGGGAGAATTTTTTCAACTCTTTCAGAAAATAAGCAGTGCTATTAGAAAGGCGCAGATTTTTTCTGAAGGGGAGGTAAAAAAATTAATAACTAAAAATAAAGTTTTAGAAAATCACGCAGATTTTCTGCGTGATGAGTTAAAAAAATAATTTATATAGAGTGGTCTTAAAAAGCCACTCTTTTTTAATATTTTATATTAAATTTTTCAAAATTTTTTACTTTATCTTTTTCTTTTTCAATTCTTTTTACCTTTGAAAATAGAGGTCCTTTTTTGACCCAGCTTATAAACTTTTCAAGTGATTCTTGATCACCTTCGGCCTCAATATAAACCGAGCCATCTGACTTATTTTTTACAAAACCCTTAATGTTTAATCGGTCTGCTTTTCTCTTGGTATTAAATCGAAACCCAACTTTTTGAACTCGACCAAAAACCTTGATATTAAAATGTTTAGTTCCAGTTTTCATACTTTAATAATAACTTAAAAAAATACTAAAACAACCTTGACCAGAACGGGTTACAGGTGTATTATAGGAATGTAAAACAAGGTAGTATAAACTATCCGCTCTAGAATGAGCGGATTTATATTTACCCTACATATTGTTATAACTAAATCTAATAAAGTCGTATAACAATATTTTAAAAATAATAAAAAGTGATTTATGAAAATGGATCTTAAAAAAATTAAATCTGCTATTGATCAGATTTCTGAAGACCGTGGAATTGAAACAGAGAATGTAATCGAAGCTATTGAATCTGCCCTTGGAAGTGCATATAAAAAGGAGTATCGAAAAAAATCAGAATCAGTAAAAGCTAAGTTTGATCCTGAATCAGGAAAGATGAATTTTTGGTTAGAAAAGAAAGTAGTTAGCCCAGATGATGTATGGGTGCCAGGAGAAGAAGAAAACCCTGATGATGATAGATTTAGGTTTAATTCTGACCGCCACATATTATTAGAAGATGCTAAAGAAAAAGATAAGGATGTTGAGCCAGGAGGGGTAGTAAGATTTCCTTTAAAAGAACATGAAGATTTTGGAAGAATTGCAGCTCAGACCGCCAAACAAGTTATAATACAAGCAGTAAGAGAAGCCGAGAGGAGTTCAATAAGAGAAGAGTACCTGGACAAAGAAGGAGAAATTGTAAGTGGCGTGGTTCAAAGATATGAACGCGGTCATGTATACGTTGATTTAGATAGAGCGATGGGAATTATGTTTAAAAATGAATCAATCCCTGGTGAGCATTATCAAAATGGTCAAAGAATGAGATTCTATGTGCTAGCCGTTCAAGAAGAAGAGAGAGGAAGGCCAGGTATTATTCTTTCTCGGTCTCATCCTGATTTTGTTAAAAAACTCTTTGAGTTAGAAGTTCCTGAAATTGCAGAGGATGTAGTTAAAATAAAAAAGGTTGCTCGAGAACCGGGGAACCGAACAAAGATAGCCGTATATTCTGAAGAAGAGGGTGTTGACCCCGTAGGATCTGTTGTAGGTCAAAGAGGTTCAAGAATTATGGCCGTCATCAATGAATTGGGAGATGAAAAAATTGATGTTGTAGAATGGAGCGAGGAGATGGATGAGTATATTGGTAACGCTCTGTCACCAGCCAAGGTAAAGTTGGTAGAAGTAAAACCAAGAAGAGAAGCAATGGCTTTAGTAGCTGATGATCAATTAAGCTTAGCAATAGGAAAGGGTGGGCAAAATGTAAGGCTAGCTGCAAAACTTACTGGTTGGAAAATTGATGTACGACCTCAATCAAACCCAGACGAAGAGATGGAAGGAGGAGTTTCGAAGGTTGAAGAAACCGAGGAAGAAACAGAAGAAGAAAATGTGGAGGCTTCCGAGGAGTCGGAGGAAGAGGAAAAGTCGGAAGAAAAAGAGTAAAGCAAAAATATGTCTAGTCCATTCGATAAAATAAAATTAGGAGAAAAATCTCCTAAAATAATAAATGCGGTGATAGAAATACCAAAAGGGACTCATAATAAATATGAGTACGATGAAGATTTAGATGTTTTTAAGTTGGACAGAGTATTACACTCTCCTCTTCATTATCCAGCAGATTATGGCTTCATACCTCAGACTAGAGCAGAGGACGGAGATCATCTTGATATATTAGTTATAGGAGGTGATCCAACCTTCACAAGTTGCGTGGTAAGGGCCAGACCTATAGGAATGATGGAGATGTTTGATGAAGGGGAAAGAGATCTAAAAATATTTAGTGTTCAGGTTGATAATACAAGAATGGAAAATGTTAAAAATCTAAAAGACCTTCAGTCATACAATCCTCATTTTTTGGAAGAAGCTGCTCATTTCTTCGAAGCGTATAAACACTTAGAAGGAAAAGAGGTAGAAATAAAGAAATGGGGTGATAAAGAAAAAGCATACGAAGAAATTGAAAAAGCGGTAGAAAGGTACAAGAAAGAAAATTAAGCTAAGACTAATTATAAAAACACCCGCCTTAAAGGCGGGTGTTTTTATATTGCTAAATTAGTTACCAAACTCAAAACTCTCTTTTATCAGGTCTAAATACTCTTTAGCATTTTGAGAAAAACGCAAAAATATTACAGGAGTACTGGTGCTGCTATCTTCACTGAAAAATATATCTGTAATTTCAATTGATTTCGGAGGAATTGGGCTTCCGTCTTGAAGCTTACCAATGTGACCTTTTGGTATTTCAAGTTCAACTTGTTTACCGGTAACGCCGGCTATTGTTGTTGAAGTTATTAAAGGATCTCCAGGATTATTCTCAACATCATTTTGAGCAGCCTCTTCTACACTCATCATTTCTCCAGTTTGTTGATTCTTTGTATTGCCGGATTGAATAACAAGTCCTTTATTAAATATTATCTTTTCTACCGTTCCTAATTTTTGAATCTGAGGGCTCCCCCAATTTTCAGGATGTTGGAAAGAAAAATTACTATTTGTGGTAGTGCTATTGTAAGTAAAGATAGAAGCGTTCTGATTAATCTTGTTTTGAGATACTTTTTGAAATAAAAAATAGCCAATGATTATAAAGGCAGCAATTAGAATTAAAGAAGTTATTTTTTTCATAATTATTTTTTAATTTTATTAATTTAATAAAGAATTTGGGGTTCCATATTACAATAATCTCTTAACCAACTTTCATCAAATTCAGACATATCATAACGCTTTCCATCTTTCATTAAATATTCATTGGAGGTTCTTTCTTCTCCATAGGTAGGCATCTTATTTATATACCAAGCATCCGGACAATCGGATGAGCTTTCGTCAGGCTTGGTTCTTTTTACCTCTTCATGAATGTTATTAATTGTGTCGTCTACTTTAGATTTCTCGGCCGGTCGATTAGTTTCAGAATTCTTTTCAAAAATTTTCGGTAAATCAATGACTAGCCTTATTGATCCCAAAACTAAAACAAGGACAGCAAGACTGATGATAAATTTTGTATTTAGGCTCATAAAGTTATTAATAAATATTTAAAACCCCGTTCGGGGCTTTAAATATTTACTCGGTTTTTACATCAACTTTCTTTGGTTTCTTTCTTTTTAATTTTGGTAAACGAATTGTGAGTATTCCGTTGTCTGTTATTTTTGCCTCAGATTTTTCAGGATCAACTTCTTCAGGAAGAATAACAGAACGAGAAAAAGTTCCCCAAAAACATTCTTGGTAAAAATAATCTTGATCATCTATCTCCCTCTGTCGTTCTCTTTCACCTCGGATGGTAACTGACTCGCTTGTAATGTTTATATCTAACTCTGACGGGTCAACTCCGGCTACTGTAGATTCAATAAATATTTCATCGCCGTCCTGATATACATCTACAGTTAACTGCCCCTCTCCCTCAAATACTTCGTTTGATTTTTCTTCATCACTATCAACCTCTATTTCTTCCGACTCTTCTTTAGCCTTCGCCATTTTTGCAAAGGCTTCTTCGTCTTCTTTTATTTTTTTATCTTTATCTTTTGACATAATTTATTTTTATTAATCTTTGATTACTTTGATTATTATAACAAAATAAATTATTTTTTACGATTTTAATCTCAATTTCTGAAAATCTTTAAAAAGGAAAAAGGCTGATCCTATCAAAAACAAACTTGGGTAAAGAAGAAGATCTAAGTTTTGAAATATTAGAATAAGATAGTTAAACACAAAGTGAACTAGGGTAGCCACACAAAGACCTACAAAAATATATTTTTTTATTTCCTTTCTCATCTTTCCTTTAGCCCAGTAAAAACCAAGAAGGCCTGAGGAAAGAGCGTGTAAAAGAGTAGCTCCAACGAATCTTAAAACGACAACGCTTGTTAAGTCTGAAAATATTTGATAACCACCTGTTTTTAAGAAACCGGCGATTATAAAAAAGTTTTCAATGGTGGCTAAACCTAGGGCAGCTACAATCATATATACCATGGCATCAATGGGTTCATCCATTTCAGGGCTTTTACCTACTGCCCAGTAAGCAGCTATAAACTTAAATATCTCTTCTACTAAAGCTAGAAATAATATGGTAAGTGGTAAACCGGCCGATATCTTAGCGATAAGAGACTGGCCTACAATCTGAAAAGCAAATACCGGGATACTGGCTAAAACACCAAACCCAAAGGTGTAGGCAATCAACCTTTTGGGTTCAGGATGAATATCTTCATGAAGAAAGAAAAAAAGCCAGGCTAAGCCAGGTAGAAGCGTAAGGAATACAACCGCTGTTAATGTAAAAGCATTCATATATATAATTATAATTTATTAAATAATTGTTACCAACTTTCAACCATTAACATCTTGTCTCCCAACTCTAACTTTTGATACACTGCCTCAGTAACAAAAGGCATAAATGGATGAAGCATTTTAAGGCACTCAAACAATACCTTTTCTAAGAGATAATAAGCGGCTTTGGCTTTTTCTTGATCATCTCCTTTCAATCGGTCTTTATTGTTTTCAAGATGTTTGTTAGCCAACTCGTTCCAGAGATAATCATATGTTTTTTCACCAGCAAGATTAAACTCATACTTCTCATAATGTTTGGTAATCTCTTCTTTGAATTTATTTATTTCTTCAATTACCTTTTTATCATCTTTAGTTAAAAACTGTTTGGCTTCTTCCTGGTTATAATTTTCTGGCTTAGACATATTAAGGAATCGGGCAACATTCCAAATTTTAGTACTGAAGTTTCGGTATGCCTTTACTTTGTCTTCAGAAAGATTGATATCACTTCCTGGACCAACTCCTATGATTAATGAGAGTCTTGTGGCATCTGCTCCATATTTTTCAATCATTTCTAAAGGATCAATACCGTTGCCTAAGGACTTACTCATCTTCCTGCCTTGTTCGTCACGAACTAATCCATGAAGATATACATCTTCAAACGGTATTTCTCCTAAAAGATAGGTACTCATAAGAATCATTCTTGCTACCCAGAAGAAAAGAATATCATACCCTGTTTCTAGTACTGAGGTAGGGTGGTAAGTTTTTAGATCTTCCGTTTTTTCAGGCCAACCTAAGGTTGAAAATGTCCACAGGCCTGATGAAAACCAGGTATCTAGAGTGTCCGGGTCCTGTTTCCAACCTTCCTCTTTTGGTTTTTCAAGACCGACATATGTTTCGTCATCTTTGTACCAAACAGGAATACGATGACCGTACCAGATTTGTCTTGATATACACCAGTCTCTCAAGTTTTCAATCCAATGATAATATACTTTTTTAAATCTTTCTGGAATGATGTCAATCTGGGAATTTTCTACGACAGTAATCATGAGCTTCTTTAAGCTTGTTTTGTCTCCTTTGTTTACTCCTTCTATCTTAGAATGCTTCATTTTAAACTCTTTATTCACATCAATGAACCACTGAAGCTTTGGAAGTGGTTCTACGGGCGTATCACATCGATAGCAGATACTTAAGTTTTGAGGAGCATCTTCTTCTTTCGTTATTAAATCATTTTCCTTGAGCCATTTTACAACTCCTTTTCTAGCCTCCTTAACGGTCTGGCCAGCGAAGTCTCCGGCCTTATCTGTCATCTTACCGTCCTCGCCGATAATCTGGATTTTAGGGATATCGTTTTTTTCGGCTATTTCCCAGTCAACATGACTGTGGGCTGGGGTAATTCCAACAGCTCCTGTTCCGAATTCAGGATCAACATTACGATCAGCCACTACCTTTATATGAAGGTCTTGACCAGCGAAGTCTACATCATATTCTTTACCTACGTACTTTTTATACCGTTTATCATCAGGATGAACAGCCACGGCTGTGTCGCCTAACTTTGTTTCAGGACGAGTAGTGGCAATAGTTAACGGAAAACTTTTATCGTATTTAAATTCATAGAGTTTGGTATTGCGTTCTTTGTATTCTACCTCGTCATCAGAAAGGGTAGAGCCACAGCGTGGACACCAGTTTACAATTCTGTCTCCTCTGTATATGAGACCGTCGTCATACATTCTCTTGAAGGCAGTCCTTACTGCCTTCTCTCTTGGTTTGTCTAAGGTAAAGGCTTCTCTGTCCCAGTCTAAGGATGCTCCCATGGCTCTTACCTGGTTAATTATTGTGTCATGGCTTTCCTTGGCAAACTTATTAACTTTTTCTAAAAACTCATCCCGGCCAAGATCATGACGGGTTTTGTTCTGTTCTTCAAATATTTTTGATTCTACTTTTGATTGTGTAGCAATTGCGGCATGGTCTGTGCCGGGTAGCCAAAGAGTGCGGTAGCCATTCATTCTGTGATATCTAGTCATGATGTCTTCGATGACAAGCATAGCAGCATGACCCATGTGAAGATCCCCGGTTACGTTAGGAGGAGGGAGAACCATAGAGAAAGGTTCTGCCTCTTTATCGGTAACGTCTGCTTTTATACATCCTTCAGGTGAAAAATATCCGGCTTCTTCCCAGGCCTTGTATATTTTCTCTTCTTCTTCGTTGTGATTAAAACGTTTTTCCATATGTCTTATTCTATCAAGATGGCTGATTTTCTCAAATGAAAAAAGCGCTCATATGGGAATATGAGCGCTTTGAATATGCCTTGAAATTAATTTATTTGTCTGTTTTTCGAGCGGTGACAACACCGATATAGGAAACGCGGATATCGTCCCGGACGTAGCGAACGCTGAGACCGCAGGAATCGAAGTAGCCGACGCGGACACGACGGCCGTCCGAACCAGTCAAAGAGGCGAGAGTCCACCAATCTTTCAAGAGATTTTCTCCAGTTTCTTTGTGGTGTTTTAGAATCACTTGGGCAATAACTGCCGGATGAGGAAAATCCCATCCTTCAGGTATGGCTTCAACCTGCTCGTCGTAAGTCATGTTGACAAGCTGTTTCTCGACGTTCACCTCATAGATTCCCGGCTCGGGAACACTTTCAGCGAACTCTTCGTTGAGCCACCAGTCGTTGTCGTAAAAGCCACCTTCACCGGTACCATACTCTTCTCTTAGATCGAGAAGGGATTTAGTCTCTATTTCAACGGTGATGACCGAACTTAACTCATCTGATATAACTTCGATCATCTCCTTAGCAACCCTGTTGTTCTTTGACTCAATAACTTTTTGAGCCATTTTGCTGTTAAGACCTGCCTGTTCAAGCTTGAGCAGGAGTTCGTGTTCTTGATGTACGGAAAGATCACGGCTTACTATGGAATTCATAGCATACCTCCTTATTTAGATTAATCCTAATTCAAGGGTTAGGATTTCCCTTTTTTCAAGTTTCTGCTTTAATTATACATTAGCGTTAAACTTGTGTCAAGGATTATAGACCTAGGTTTGGTTGGGCTTCTAGTTTATATTCTTTGTCTGTGAGTTGGTTTATATATGAAGCTATGGCAATTATTGTTCCGTTGTCGGTGTTGTATTTAATAGGGGCTGATCTGAAAGTAATATTTAGTTTGTTGGATAAATCTTTAAGTTTGTTCTTTAGGGTGTTGTTTGCGGCCACGCCGCCGGAGAGAAGGATTGAGTTGGCATCATATTCTCGGACAGCTCTTTTTGCTTTTTTCACAAGCGGGGCAAAGGCCGATTCCTGGAAGGAGTAAGCTATGGCAGCTTTGTTCTCATCTGGGTTATCTCTTAGGTGGTAGAGGATGTGTGTTTTGAGACCGGAGTAGCTAAAGTCATAGTTTTTGGAATGAATCATTGGTTCAGGAAAATCAAGTTTTTCTCCGTTGTGTTCCTTGGATAGCTTTTCGATTTTAGGACCTCCAGGGTAGGGGAGGTCAATGAGTCTAGCAACTTTATCAAAAGCTTCCCCTACAGCATCATCTCTTGTTTGGCCTAAAATTTCCCAGTCTGTTAAAGATCGCATGTGAATAATTATGGTGTGCCCTCCACTTACCACTAACCCTATTGCCGGAAAATTATCATCAATATTTTTTACCGAATATTTGTTTTCTTTCACTCTGAATTCATCGTCCAAAACAAAGCTGAAAAGATGTCCTTCAAGATGATTTGTACCAATAAGCGGAATATCAGAAAAACATTCTTTATGAATCTTTTGTGTATAGTTTATACCGCTCCAAAGACAAGGATCAAGGCCGGGGCCTACGGTAACAGAAAGAAGGTCTGGGTTTAATTTTGAAGAACCTATCTTATCAAACAAGATAGGTAAGTTTTTTTCGTGTTCTCTTCTTGCTAAACCAGGAACTACGCCGCCATATTCTCGATGAACCTTTATTTGAGTAGCGACTAATTCTTTTAATATATTTATTTTGAGTGATGAAAGACTTCCTTCAATATTAACTAAAGAAATACCAGTTTCATCACAAGAGGTTTCTATGGATAATATTTTCATACCTTTATACTATATGAAGTAATTAAATAGAGCGCAAGAAATATGTTTGCTGGATGTCCTAGATGTGATAGAATTTATAAAGAAATAACATAAATAAAAACATGTCTTTATCAAAAGAAAAAATAGAGGAGTATAAAAAAGATTTATCAGAAGAAAGAGAAGAAGTTCAAGAGAGATTAGAAAGTTTAAAGAAGAATCTTGATTTTGGAGATGACGTTGATTCTGGGGATGAAGAAACAGATGAAAGCGAGGAGTTTGCTAACTACATTGATGTAAAGATGAATCTAGAAGAAAGACTGGAGGATATAAATAGAGCTTTAGAGAAAATAAAGGCTGGTACATACGGAGTATGCGAAGAATGTGAGCAGGAGATAGAAGAAGAGGTGCTGGAAGCTAATCCCGCTTCAGTATTATGCAAGAAGTGTAAAAAGGGTAAGTAAAAGTTAAATAACCGGCTTTCTAGCCGGTTATTTTTTTATTTGTTGATAAATTATTTGACAAATTATTTTAGATCAATAGAATAGTAACTAGTACATTCTTCACAAAACCCATCGGCCGCTTTTTCTTTTTTGAAGGATGTATAAAGAAACCCGTATTTTGCGGGTTTTTATCTTGGAAAACTGTACCTTTAAAATTAGGTGTACATTAAAAATAAGGAGCTGTAGTTCAAGTCGTCAGCCGTTCCCGGTTATACAAACGTAGAAGTTTGTATAACGTAAAGGAACCCTGATTGAAAGAATACTTGCTTTTTCAGGCAAGGGGTGCAGGTTAAAGTCCTGCCAGCTCCACCAATTATATAAAATAAACCAGCTGTCTCAGCTGGTTTTTATTTTTTTATTTTAAATCAGATTTATTATTTCACAGCAAATGGGTTTCGGGCGCCGTATACCTCAAAGTGAAGATGGCAACCGGTTGGTCCGTCTGTATTACCTGTGTTACCTATCAAAGCTATTTCCTCTCCTTGAAGTACATATTCTCCTTCGGAAACTAAGTTTTCTAAGGTGTGGGCGTATTTTGTCTTGGTACCGTTAGGGTGTTCTATAAAGAGGTAGTTTCCATACCCTTCATTCCAACGATTATTATCAGATTCTTCTATCACAAGACCTTCTGCGGCGGCATAGACAGATTTACCACAGTCAGCAGCAATATCAATAGCGTTGTAATAATGAAGTTCACCCCAGTTCCATCCACGAGCAGGAAGAGTAAAGTAGTTATCAAGATTAGGAAGATTTTCTTGATATTGGTTAACATAAGACCACTTATTAAGTGGTTTTGCGTATGGAAGAATCACCATCTGCCTTGGAGACTCAAAAAGTTTTTGGTATTCGGGGTTGTATTTTTTGATAAGTTCGGGATTTATTCTGTATTTAGCAGCTACACTTTCTAGAGTGTCTTCGGGCTGTACTTCATAAAGAATCCCAGAAACAGGAAGAATCGTTAGTTCATCACCAGGAGAGATCATGGATCCTACATCTAGGTTAGCCCATTTTATTGTGTCTAAGGTAACCCCAAACTGAGCCGCTATCTCAGACAAGGTGTCTCCTTTACCCACCTTGTATTTCATAAGACCTTGTCGAGTAGGGATAACGTTTGAGTATGTATGAGAAGCTCCCACGGCTGAACCGTCTTCTAAATATACAAAAGAAGCACCACCTTCTTCATTTTGTGATGCTGAGCTTTCAAATGTAGTTGTTTGAAAATCAAGAGAGGTAGCGGTATCTAAACTTGTTTTTACCGGTCCTCCAAAACTCCAACGACTGTTATAAGGGTCGCTGTCATTAATTGAGCTTACAAGAAACCCGTTTACCACTAAGATTGATAAAATAAGCAAACTCAGCCAAAAATTGGCTTTTTTTAACATGTCCCTGGTCAGGGAGTATATATCTTCGATATCCATATCAATGTAAACATTATACCATATTAAAACCCAATACAAGTTTTTTACACATGTTTTGCGACAGGTTTTAAGGTATAATTTAGTTGATGGAAAATATAAAAAATCTTAAAAAAGAGTACTTACGTTACTTAAAAACCCAGGGGTTAGATAAAACAACAATTAAAAACTATAAACGGTACGTTAATAATTTCTTAAGCTCTATGAAAGTAAAAAGATTGGAAGATATTAGTCTAAGAAAGATTAAAAGATACAAAAATGTGCTAAAAGGAAGAAAAATTAAAAAAACAACCCAGAACTACTATTTAATAGGCTTAAGAAGTTTTTTAAAGTTTATTAAAAATAAAAAGGATAAGGTTTTAAACCTTGAAGAAGTACGATTGTTTAAACATCAAAAAGAGACACTGGAGGTATTAAGCAAGGAAGAAATAAAAAAGCTAAGAGATTTAAGAAATCAAGGATTAAGGGAAAAAAGAAACAGAGCAATTTTTGAAACTCTGATATCTACTAGAATTAAGGTATCTGAGTTATGTAGATTAGATAAGAAAATTGATTTAGATTCGGGAATACTTGTTATAAAAGACAAAAACAATAAAGAGAGAAAAATTCATTTATCAAAATTAGCGGTGAAGAAAATAAAAGATTACTTAAAACAGAGAGATGATCAAGAAAGTGCTTTGTTTGTTTCTTTAACTAAAAAAGGAAGAGTGCTAGGGAGAATAAGTCCTCGTTCGGTTCAAAGGCTGCTTAATAGATTTGGTAGGAAAGCTGGAATATCAAATATAACCCCTCAGACGTTAAGGGACTCCTTTGCTGCTTCCTTATTTAAAAGAACAGATCTAGGAAAAGCTAAAGAGATACTTGGTCATAGTGATATATCTGTAACTAAAGCATACAAAGAAAGGTTAAAAAGTTAAGTTAGTCCTTGACTAAATAAGAGCTGGGTGCTAATTTAGAGGATAGTTATTTAATACTTTGTACGAAACAAGCCCTTTCTCAAGGGCGTAATCATAAAAATGGAGGATATTATGGCGAAGAGGTTTTCCTCCGCTGTTCTTCAGGGACAGTTTCAGGCCAAATGAGTCTTATTGCGGGGATGGCGGTTCGCCATCCCTTTTTTATTTTAAATAACTAAAAATTTACTAAGAGACTTGATTAATTCAAGAATAGAAGATATAGTTGGAATTAGAAAAAGTAAAATAAATATTAAAATTACATTATATATGGCTTTATCTAAAAGACAGAAACAGTCTACTATTAAAAAAACTCAAAAACATAAAAAAGATACTGGATCAGCTGAGGTTCAGATTGGTTTGCTAACCAAACGGATTTCAAAGTTAGCTGATCATTTGAAAAAACATAAAAAGGACCACCACTCAAGAAGAGGTCTTTTGAAAATGGTCGGAAAAAGAAGAAGGCTCCTTAACTACCTAAAACAAGAGAATGAAGAAAATTATAAAAAGTTGACCAAGGAGCTAGGAATTGAGAGGAGATAATTATGATACAGCAGAAAGATCAAAGAGTAGGCGTTTTTGTTGATGTACAGAACCTTTATCATTCAGCAAAAAACATATATAACGCAAGAGTTAATTTTAAAAAACTCCTGAAGAAATTAGTAGGTGATCGTATTTTAGTACGTGCAGTAGCCTATGTTGTTAAAAGTGAGACTGCTTTAGGAGAAAAAGACTTTTTTGAAGCTTTGAAAAAGGCGGGGTTTGAGCTAAGAGTAAAAGATTTACAAACTTTTCCTGGCGGAGCTAAGAAAGCTGACTGGGATGTAGGAATGGCGGTAGATGCAATCCGCATCTCACGAACGCTTGATTCAGTGATTATAGTAACTGGAGACGGTGACTTTATACCTCTTGTTGAGTACCTAAAATGGGGGTTGGGTAAACAAGTAGAGGTGGGTGCTTTCACTAAAACTGCCTCATCAGACTTAATAGAGTCGGCTGATCGTTTCTTGAAAATTGAGAAGTTCAGCAAGCTTCTGATGAATATCCCTAAAAAAGGTAATAAAAAATAACTATTTAAAGAATGGCAATTATAGATACATCCGAATGTCCCGAAATATTTCGAGTTATTCGGATGTGTCTAAAACCCTTTAAATAGTTCATATTCTCTCTATTAAATAGAGAGCTAATTAGTCGTATAAATTAATAAAAATAAATTATGAAAAAACAAAAAATAAATAGACAGAAATTTGAGACAAAAATAAATGGTGAGAAAGCTACTTTTGAAGTCTCTGAAGTAGCTAAGCAAGCTGACGGAGCTGTTCTCGGAACTTATGGAGAAACAGTTGTTTTAGCTACAGCAACAATGGACGATGAGCCAAGTGATCTACCTTTCTTCCCTCTTACGGTAGATTATGAAGAGAGATATTACGCAGTTGGAAAAATACTGGGTAGCCGTTTTGTAAGGCGTGAGGGAAGACCTTCTACAGAAGCAACGTTAACTGCTCGGTTAATTGATAGAACAATAAGACCGTTGTTTGATAGCCGGTTAAGAAACTCTATTCAGATAGTAATAACTGTTCTGGCATATGACGAAGAACATGACCCGGATATAATAGGCCTTATGTCTGCTTCATTGGCCTTAGGGATTTCTGATATTCCGTGGGACGGGCCTGTTGCAGCATCTAAGCCGGTGGAAAACTCTTTGTTTGCCGGAATAGATGGAAAGGTAAATATGATTGAGTACGGAGGAGACGAGACTAAAGAAGAAGAAGTTATCAAATACTTTGATCAAGGCTTGAAGGAGATAAACAGGTTAGTAAAATTCCAGAAAGGAATAATAGATAAGATAGGGAAAGAAAAGCAGGAAATTGAGTTTGAAGGTGTTTCTGAGGAGCTGAAAAAGAAAATTGAGAAAATTATGGCAGAGAACATGGATAAGGCTTTTGAAGAAAATGATATAGACAGCATCTTTGATGAGCTTGATGAATATATTGAAGAAAATGAATTAGACGAAGAGAAGAAAGCCGCTCACTACTTTATGAAGAAAAAGGTTAATAAGTATGTAGTAAGAAAAGCAATTGATGAAGAAAAGAGAATAGACGGGAGAGACATGAATGAAGTAAGGCCGTTATCTTCTGAGGTTAGTTTGTTCGAAAGAACTCATGGTTCTGGTTTGTTTATGAGAGGTGATACTCAGCTTCTTGCTGTAACCACCACCGCCCCTCCAGGATCAGAACAGTTAGTAGAAACTATTGAGATGTCAGGAACAAAAAGATTCTTACTCCATTACAACTTCCCTGATTTTTCTGTGGGGCAAGCAGGTAGAGCTCATTCTCCCGGGAGAAGAGAGATCGGTCATGGTGCTTTAGCTAAGAAAGCAATTGAACCATTTATTCCTGAAAAGGAAGACTTCCCATACACTATAAGAGTAGTGGCAGAAACATTATCTTCTAATGGTTCTTCTTCTATGGCTACTGTATGTGCAACCTCTTTGTCTTTGATGGACGCCGGGGTGCCAATAAAAGATCATGTAGCTGGAATAGCAATGGGTCTTATGTATGATGAGGAAACCGAAGAGTACAAAATATTGACCGATATTCAAGGACCCGAAGATCATTATGGAGGAATGGACTTAAAGGTAGCAGGAACAGAAGAAGGAATAAATGCTATTCAGATGGATGTAAAGGTTGATGGATTAACCACAAAAATGTTTAAGGAGGCACTTCCTCAAGCAAGGAAAGCACGTCTTGAAATTCTTGATTCAATGAATAAGGTTATTAAATCTCCTAGAAAAAAGTTGTCTAAATATGCTCCTGCGATTCTGACTCATAAAGTTAAAGAAGATCAGATAGGTTTGGTTATCGGTCCAGGAGGAAAGACAATAAACAACATTACAGAAACAGTAGGACATGATACTACCATTGATATAGATGATGATGGATCAATATTTATCTCAAGTCCTGATAAAGAAGCGGCTGAAAAAGCTTTGGACATGGTAAAAAAAGTTACCAAGGAGTATAAGCCAGGCGATGTTATCGAAGGAGAGATAATTAAAACTCTTGATTTCGGAGCTATCGTTGATTTAGGAGGCGGGAAGGATGGAATGATTCACGTCTCTGAGTTAGCAGATGGATATACTGAAAATGTAACTGATGTTGTAGAAAAAGGAGACGTTGTGAAAGCAAAAGTTAAAAAGGTTGAGAACGGTAAGATAGGGTTATCTTTAGAAGAGGTTAAGAAATAGTTTAGTAAAGATATACAGAGAACACCGCATTAATATGCGGTGTTTTTGTTTATAAACAATAAAATTTGTTTTAAAATTATTAACAACAAGGTATAATTTATACAAAGACGGTTTATCTTTAATGATTAATCGTCTGTAAATAAACATGAAACAAAAAAATCAAGGTCAAAATAATGAGTCGGTCTATAATAAAAATAAAACAGAAGGGCCTTCTCGCTTTAAAAAAATTAAATTAAGAACTATGAACTCAGATAAGAACTCTATTCAAGAACAGGGCGGAGGTGAACCAAAATCTTACGCACCTGATGAGTCAGGACAGAATCAACAACAAAACAATACACCACCTCAGAACCTGCCTCAGCAAAATAATCAAGGTGGTAACCAAGGTCAAAACAAATCTTTTAATAATAAACCTTTTGAAAACTCAGAAGGAGAACAGTTTCCTCCTGTGAACAATCAACAGAACCAAGGAGATGAAGGTGGTAATGATTTTCCACCTCAGCCGATGAATCAAGGAGGAGGAGCAGAACCTCCTCAGGAAGGCGGGAGTGATGTCACCCCTATCGGTCCAGAAAAGAAAGTTGATAAGGGCAAGGGTAATAAAAAGTTATTCATCGGAATATTAGTAGCCATTATTGTATTAGGAATTCTGGCTGCTGTATATTTCTTTGTTTTACCAATGCTATCTAGCAATGAAGGAGCTCCGGCAGATGAAAATAATCAACCGGCTGCAACCGCTACAACCACAGAAGATGGTGAAGAAGGAGGAGAAGTTGATGTTCCTACAGTCCCTTCAGCAGATGAGGAAGCAACCCCAGCAGACGAAGAGCAAACAGATAACACAACTACTACCGAAACTGACACTGAAGATGAGTCTCAAGACGTAGAAGAGGAGGAAGAAACAGCAGACGAGGGAACGAGTGAGATTCCGGCAAACTCTCATCAAACCTTATTTGCAAGCCCGGCTGATTCTACAGTAGAAAAAGTAGTATCAACGGTTAGTCTTGATAGTGTTAAGAATGCTTTAAAGATTTCATCAACCGAGGTGCCTCTTTTCAGAGAGATTGTGTTAACAGATGAGGATGAAAACATAATTCAAGCGGATGAGTTGCTTGGTGTTTTCGGCCCGGAAGTATTTACAGAAGTTAAAGATAAGTTTCAAGCTGACCCAACAGTTTACACTTACACAGACGATTCAGGAACCTGGATGGGAATGATTCTTCAAGCAAAAAGTTCTGCTAACTTAGATGATGTAAAATCAAAGGTATCAGTAATTGAGGATAGTGTTGCAACAGTTAAGAATTTCTTCTTAAACGAAGTTGGGGCTGAGACCTCTTGGAAGGATGGTGGAGTTGGTGATGTAACAAGTAGATACCTATCTTTGGGAAGTGGCAACGCATCATTTAATTACGGATGGTCAGGTGATAAGTTAATTATTTCTACCTCATACCAGTCATTCAAAGAAGCTGTAAATAAAATGTAAACATGATTCAATTTCTGTTAGTGTTCAGTGATTGGGCGCTTATAGCCCTGAGGGTTGTTCTTGGATTAATAATGATTAGCCATGGATGGCCTAAGGTTAAAAACATCAAAAATAACAATGATTTGAACGAAGTTGATCTTGAGTCTAAAAACTTTTGGAATGTTGTAACAGCTTTTCTGGAGTTTGTAGGAGGATTGTTTATCTTGTTTGGTCTTTTGACTCAGTTAGTGGCTGTTCTATTTTTTGTCGAGATAATGGCCTTGTTAGCAACAGTTAAGAAAGATGAAGACTTCGTAGGAGGAGTCGAGTTTGAACTTCTTCTTTTGGCAGGAATGTTCATTCTTATAACTATGGGCGGAGGGTCTTTTAGTGTAGATGGTATTTTAAGGTTGTTGATATACTAGTTCTTAATAAAGAATGATTTCACCGGTCTTTCTAAGGCCGGTGTTTTTATTTGTATTTGGTAGAATAAAATATACAATTATAAAGCAATGAACGAGCACATAACCGAGGCACTAGTCCTTAAAACCAAAACATGGGCTAACAAGAATAAACAGATTAGTCTATACACGAAAGATTTAGGGAGATTAAAGGTGAAAGCAATAAGCGGTGGAAAAACTACTTCTAAACTTTCTCCTCACCTGGATGTTTTGAATTTATCAACTGTAAGATTGATAAATAAGAATAATTTCTTGATAGCGGATGCATTAACTAAAGATAGATTTGAGAAGGTTAGAGAAAGTGAGGATTATATATCTCAAGGTCTGAAAACGGTTTCATTGATTGATGAGATCACACCGTTTAATATGGTGGATAACAGGTTGTGGTATTATCTCATATCAAGTTTTAAGAAGGCTCGATTTAATGATAAAGAGCTGTTAAAAATTCTTGGGTATGACCCTACTCTTGCAAAGTGTATGATCTGTGATAAAAAAGATGTTAAATATTTTGTAGTTTCTGAACAAGACTATGTTTGTGAAAAATGTGAGGGTAAAATAAATAATGAAGATAAATTTTTAATAAAAACCTATGACAAAGAAAAAAGAAGATAAGGGACTTTCTTTCCTAAGACAACTTACAATCATTATGGGGTTAGTAGCTCTTGCTATTGTAGCAGGAGTAGGGATTTTCTTCTTTAGTTATAGCTCATCAGACTATGAAATAGAGGTTGAGATAGATTCTATAGAAGATGAGGTGATAAGAAGTGTACCTTTTGAAATTGAGGTTGGGGTTAACAATCAAACTCAAAGTTTTTTAAAGGATGTTAAGATAATGCTTGATTTTAAGGAAGGGTTTAGAAGCTTAGAATACAATGACCAACAATCAGTGATACGAGATACGATAGGAACGGTCGGGGAAAAAGGTTTAAGCAAAAGAACTTATAGAATTCTTCCTACAGGAGAACCAGGAGAAGAATATAAGATTACAGGAACTCTTTCGTATAGTATTGGAAAAACTAGTTTTGAAAAGGAGTTTAGTAAAAAAATAAAAATTGATAAATCAGCAATATCCATTGATATTGAAAAACCAGAGCAAATATTAGCAGGGTCAACCTTTGATGTTAAAGTTAATTATAAAAATAAAACTGATTTTAATTTTTCTGATCTTGGATTAGAGGTAGATTATCCAGATAACTTTAATTACATGTCCTCTAATCTTGCTCCTTCTTCTTTTAATAATTATTGGAATATAGGGACCCTAAAGGGGAACGGCGAAGGAAGTCTTGTGATAAAAGGGTCTTTATCTAATTCCGAAGAATCTGTTTTTAAGGTATCTATGTTGTCTAATTTTTTAGGTAAATCGTATTTAGTGTCAGAAAAAGAGTCTCAGTTAGAGATAGAAGAATCACCCGTTGGATTTAATATTAAGATATCAGGTAATGAAAATTATGTGGCTAAGATAGGGGATAACCTGCATTATCAACTAAGTTATAAAAATGGGACAGGGATTACCCTGAACGACTCTGAGATAAGGGCGGAGTTAATGGGTGATCTTTTTGATTTTTCTACATTAACCTCTAATGCAAGACTAGATTCTTTAAATAATACTCTTATTTGGGATAAAACAACTAACCCAGAGCTAGAGACTCTGAATCCCGGGGAGTCAGGAACGGTGGAGCTTAATATAAGTCTGAAGAACGCCTTCCCTATCCAAAGATTAGGAGATAAAAACTTTGATTTAAGGGTGAACGGAAAGTTTGAATCGCCTTCTGTGCCATATTATCTTTCGGCTAACAAAACAACCGCAGGAAGAGTTTTGAAAACAAAGGTTCAAGGAATGGTGATGGTTGATGCTCAAGGTTTTTATAGAGATGCTCCTTCGGGAATTGTAAATGAGGGCACAATACCTCCAAAAGTAGGGGAGCCTACAAAATATACTGTACACTGGGTTATTAGAAACTACTCCACTGATATAAAAGATGTGGTGGTCTCGGCTAATTTACCAGACGGAGTTTCTTGGACAGGAGAGGTTAAAAGCAACATTGATACTGTTCCTAGTTATGACAAAGATAAAGGGGAGGTGGTTTGGAGAATAGATAATATAAAAGCCACTCAGGGAGTCATTACATCTCCGGTAGAAGGAATATTTCAAATAAAGGCGGTGCCTGATAATAGGGATGTGGGACAGTTTCAATCCTTGTTAGCCAACACTAGATTAGAAGCGGTAGACACCTTCACAAACAAAAAGCTTCAGGCGTCAGATACGTTTTTAAACACAAATCTGGTAAATGATAGTTCGGTTGAAATGTCCCAAGGAATAGTGATACGATAGGAGTAATCAATAAATTAAAATAAGTATGTTAGAAAAAATTTCATCGTTAGCTAAAAGACGAGGCTTTATATACCAAGGCTCTAGTATATACGGGGGTCTTGCTGGAACATGGGATTATGGTCCATTAGGAGTTGAGCTGAAAAAAAATATTAAGGATGAGTTCTGGAAAACAATGGTTCAGAAACGAGATGATGTGGTTGGTCTTGATGGGTCCATCATCATGAAAAGAGATGTTTGGGAAGCTTCCGGTCATCTTGATTCATTTTCTGATCCTTTAGTGGAGTGTAAAAAATGTCATAAAAGATTTAGAGCGGATACCTTAGAAGAGGCTGGAAAAAATATCGAAGAGTGTCCTGAGTGTGGAGGGGAGATGACAGAACCAAAAGAGTTTAATCTTATGGTGGAAACCAAACTGGGTTCTGTAGAAGGAAAGAAGAAGACTAGCTTTTTACGAGGAGAGATAACTCAGGGGGTTCATACAAACTTTAAAAATGTACTGGATTCAACCCGTGTTCAGGTTCCTTTCGGGATAGCCCAGGTTGGAAAAGCATTTAGAAATGAGATTACACCAGGCCAGTTCACCTTCCGCTCTCGAGAGTTTGAACAGATGGAACTTCAGTTTTATATAGAACCAAAAGAGAAAGAATCTAAAAAATGGTACGGGTACTGGAAAAAACAGAGAATGGAGTGGTATAAGAACTTGGGAATTAATGAAGAAAACTTGAGATTTCGACAGCACGAAGAAGATGAACGAGCTCATTATGCTCAAGATGCGTGGGATATTGAGTACAACTTAGACGGAGACTGGAAAGAGTTTGAAGGAATTCATCATAGAGGTGATTGGGATATTAAACAACATATGGAACATTCTGGGGAAGATTTTAGGTACACTGACCCGGAAACCCATGATAAATACCTACCTTGGATAATTGAAACATCAGGTGGTATTGATAGAGCAGCTTTATTTTTCTTGATTGATGCATACGAAGAAGATGAGGAAAATAATCGAACAGTCTTAAAGCTTCATCCAAAGCTAGCCCCGTATAAAGTGGCGGTGTTTCCTCTTTTGGCTAACAAACCTGAGTTAGTTGAAAAAGCAAAAGAAGTATATGATAGCTTGAAAGAAAAGTGGATGACAGACTGGGATGCGAGAGGAAATATTGGTAAAAGGTATCGTTACCAAGATGAGATAGGAACACCATTCTGTATTACTTATGACTTTGATTCCCTTGAGGATAACGCTGTTACAGTTAGAGATAGAGACACCATGAAACAAGACCGGGTAAAAATAAAAGAACTGGAAAATTATTTAACAAAAAAATTAAATGGCTAAAGATTTTACATCATACAAGCTAGAAAACGGAATGGAAGTAATTTTTGTTCCTCGCAAGGAAAGTCCTGCCACCACTGTCATGGTGGCAGTTAAAGTTGGTTCAAAATATGAAACCAAGGAAATATCGGGGCTTTCTCATTTTCTAGAACATATGACATTTAAAGGAACGGAAAATAGACCGGGGCCAAGTGCAATCGCTACAGAGCTAGATGGATTAGGGGCCTCGTATAATGCATTTACCGGACAAGAAAGAACGGCTTATTATGCCAAGGTTCAGAATAAACATTTTGATAAGGTTTTAGAAGTTGTGTCTGATCTTTATCTAAACTCTACATTACCAGCTGATGAAATGGAAAAGGAAAGAGGGGTAATCATTGAGGAAATTAACATGTATGAAGACATGCCAATGAGAAAAGTATCGGATGATTTCCTTAAAGTATTATACGGAGATCAACCTGCCGGTTGGTCAATAGCAGGAAGAAAGGAGGTGATAAAAAATATAGAAAGAGATAATTTTGTTCAGTACAGAAATAAACATTACAAACCAAGTAATACAATTTTAGCAATAGCTGGCGGTTATAGTGAAAAAAATTTAAAAAAGAAGATTGAAAAGATATTTGGAAAAGAGAAGGAAGGTGACACACCTGAGTTACCTGAGGTAACAGAAGATCAAGAGAAACCGGCAGAGTTTGTAAGATATAAAGACTCTGATCAGGCTCATTTGATATTAGGCTTTAGAGCTTTTGATACTCATGATGAAAGAAAATTTGCTCTCTGGGTATTATCAAACATACTAGGAGGAAATATGAGTTCTCGACTTTTTAAAAAGATAAGGGACGAGATGGGGGCAGCGTACTATATACACTCAAACACCAGCCTTGATACTAACTGTGGAGTGATACAAGCAAAAGCGGGGGTAAGCACCGACAAGACAGAGAGTGTGATAAAAGCAGTTTTAAATGAGTTTAAAAAAATGAAAGAAAAGGCTGTTGATGAAAAAGAGTTGGGTAAGGCAAAAAGAAATATAATAGGAAATATGTATCTAGGGCTAGAAACTTCTAATAGATTAGCTGGTTTTTATATCAATCAAAGAGTTAAAAATCTTGGCTTAACTTCCCCTGATGAGTTAGCTGCTAAAATTCAAGCGGTAAGCTCAGAAGATATTCAATCTGTAGCAAAAGACTTGTTTCATAACTCAAAACTTAACTTAGCTGTAATAGGCCCTTTCAAAAATAAGAGTTTTCTTGATATACTGAAGATATAACGATGAGTAAAAAATCTAAAAAATTTGATTTAGAAATAAGTTGGAATACGCTCTGGCGTATTTTAGTTTTCTTTGGAATTATTGCCTTGTTATACATCGCAAAGGAGGCAATAGGGATATTGTTTATCGCAATAGTTATATCTTTAGCTATTGAGCCTGCAATAGGTTGGCTTGAAAAACGAGGCGTGAATAGAATATTAGGAGTGTTAATAACCTTTTTTGTGGTAGTGTTTGTTTTTTCTGCAGTGGTGTACTTTATGATTCCTCCAATTATTTCTCAGGCTCAATCATTCTTGACTCAGATAAATGATGTGGTAGCTAACTTCTTTGGGTTTGGGATACCAGAGACTGTAATTGAAGGGGTGAGTAGTAATCTTAATCAGATACTGGGATACTTAAGAGCAAGCAATATCTCAATTACCGGAACTATCTCGACTGTGTTTAATAATTTAGTGTTTGGAATAACAACCCTAATTATTGCTTTTTACCTCTCCGCTGAAAAACATGGCCCGGAGAGAATGATTGAGATGGTGTTGCCAAGGGTATACGAGGGGTCAGTGTTGAGAGTCTTTAGAAAGTTTAAAGAAAAAATTAGGTTTTGGGCTGTAGCTCAGTTAGGGTTATCTGTTATTGTAGGAACAGTGGTGACTATAGGCTTATGGCTGATGGGAGTAAAATACGCCTTGATTTTAGGGGTTTTAGCGGCTGTGTTTGAGTTAGCTCCGGTGATTGGGCCAATTTTAAGTGGTATTGCAGCCTTCCTAATTGCTGTAGCGGAGTCGTTTACGTTAGGAATCTATGTAATTGTGTTTTTCTTTGTGGTTCAACAGTTAGAAAATAACGTGTTGATTCCGGTTATGTTTAAAAAATCAATGAAGATACATCCAGTTATTGTATTAGTTGCTTTACTTGCTGGGGGCCAAGCAGCAGGGTTGATAGGAATAATCTTAGCTGTTCCAGTAGCTTTGTTAGCTCAGGAAACATTAAATTATTTAGCAGAGCAAAAAGCTTCTCAGGCTAGGTCTAAACTTGATATATGATAGAGTATTTTGACTCACATACTCATATGCAGTTTGCTGTATATGAGAAAGATAGAGAAGAGATTGTTAAAAAAACGCTTGAAGAAGGCGTTGGTTTTATAAATGGGGGAACGAACAAGAAAACATCTGAAGGGGCAGTTTCTTTAGCAAATAAATTTATTGAAAACCCCGTTTATGCAACGGTCGGGCTTCACCCTATCCATACTTACGAATCAAAGTATTTGGATAAAAATGAGCTGGAAGCTAAAATTGAAGTGGAAGACTTTGATTATGATTTTTATAAAAATTTAGCCTTATCTAAAAAGGTGGTGGGGATTGGAGAATGTGGTCTAGACTATTTCAGGTTGGAAGGCAAATCAGAGAATATAAAAGATAAACAAAGACAAGTTTTTAAAAAACAGGTTAAGTTAGCTAAGGAGGTTAATATGCCTTTAGTTATTCATTGTCGCCCCTCAAAAGATTCCATGGACGCCTATCATGATCTTCATGAAATCTTATCTGAAGAAGAAGGTTTAGAAGATGTAGTAATACATTTTTTTGCTGGTAATCAAGAGATGGCAGAAAAGTTTATTAATCTTGGCTGCTACTTTACGTTTGGAGGGGTAATAACCTTTACAAGAGACTACGATGAGCAGTTGGGGATGGTACCGGTTGATAAATTACTGCTTGAAACAGATGCCCCGTATGTTTCTCCGTTATCTCATAGAGGAGAGAGAAATGAACCGAGATTTGTTAAGGAGGTATATGAAAGAGTAAGTAAGTTAAGAGGAGTCGGTTTAGATAAACTTAAAGAGTGTGTGTTGGAGAATAATAAAAAGGTTTTTAATATTGATATTTAATACATAAATTTGATAATGCTAAAAGGTCTCGGATTTTATCCGAGACCTTTTTAAAATTAAAAAGTGAGGGAAAGGGTTGATACTGTTTTTATAATAATGAATACTAAGTATTAATGAGTAATAAACTTTATATACAAAATTATGGAATACAACTTTAAAGAAATTGAAAATAAATGGCAGGAGAGATGGTATAAAGATGGAATATATGAACCAGATTTAGATAATTCTGATGAACCATTCTATAACTTAATGATGTTCCCTTACCCTTCTGCAGAAGGACTTCATGTGGGGAATATGTATGCTTTTACGGGTTCTGATATATATGGAAGATATCAAAGAATGAGAGGAAAGGATGTCTTTGAACCTATCGGTCTTGATGGGTTTGGAATTCATTCAGAAAATTATGCAATGAAGGTTGGAACCCACCCGAAAGATCAGATAGAGAAATCAGAAAAACATTTCTACGAACAGTTAAAGATGATTGGAAACGGATTTTCCTGGGACGAAAGATTAGAAACGTTTGATCCAGAATATTACAGGTGGACCCAGTGGGTTTTCAAAGAGATGTTTGATCATGGCTTGGCATATAAGAAGGAGTCACCTGTAAACTGGTGTCCAAGCTGTAAGACCGTGTTGGCCGATGAACAAGTTATCTCAGGAGAATGTGAGAGGTGTGACTCAAAAATTGAGAGAAAAAAACTTTCTCAATGGTTTTTCAAAATAACAGATTATGCCGATGAATTATTAGACAGCTTGGAAGACATTGATTGGTCAGAGAAAGTAAAGATCGCTCAAGAAAACTGGATAGGAAGAAGCTATGGGGCAAGTATTGAGTTTAATATTAAAGATTTTGATGAAAAGATAGAGGTGTTTACAACCCGGCCTGACACTTTGTATGGGGCAACATATATGGTCTTAGCTCCTGAACATGATTTGGTGAAAAAGTTAAAGAACAAGGCGGAAAACGTTTCAGATATTGAGAGGTATGTAGAAGAAGCAAAAAGAAAAACAGAGCAGGAACGGGTGGCAGAAGAGAAAGGAAAGACGGGGGTTTTAATTAAAGGAGTAAAAGCTGTTAATCCGGTTAACGATAAAGAAATACCAATATATATAGCAGACTATGTTCTTTCATCATACGGGACAGGGGCTATTATGGCTGTGCCTGCTCATGATGAACGTGACTATGAGTTTGCTAAAGAACATGATATTCCTGTGGTTGAGGTTATTAAACCTAAAGAAGAGGAAGGAGAAGAATTATACGAAGGAGAAGGAGTTTTAATAAACTCCGGGGAGATGAATGGTGTTCCATCGGAGGAAGCAAGAAAGAAGATTACTAAAAAAGTTGCGGGAAGAATGGAAACAAACTATAGATTAAGAGACTGGCTCATTTCACGACAAAGATACTGGGGGCCACCTATTCCTCTTGTGTTCTGTGAGTCTTGTAAGAAAAAAATTGAGGAGGGTGAGTTTGAGGGCAAGCTAACAAAAGGAGAAAAAGCAAACCCAGGATGGTTTGCGGTACCTGAAGAAGAGCTTCCGGTGAAACTTCCTTACATAGAAGATTTTAAACCTACAGGAACCTCAAAAGCTCCTTTAGAACAACATGAGGATTTTTACAAAACAGCCTGTCCAAAGTGTGGGAAGGAAGCAAGAAGAGAAACTGATGTGTCGGATAACTTTTTAGATTCAGCTTGGTATTATTTCAGATACATTGGTTTGGATAATAAAGAGGAGGCTTTAGATAAAGAGAGGATTAAAAAATGGCTCCCGGTGGATATGTATATTGGGGGGGCAGAGCACGCAGTATTACACCTTTTATACACTCGTTTTGTGACGAAGACATTTAATGATTGGGGGTATATTGATTTTGATGAACCTTTCACAAAGTTCAGGGCTCATGGATTATTAATAAAAGAAGGATCGAAGATGAGTAAGTCTAAGGGAAATGTTGTAAACCCCGATGATTATATCAATAACTATGGAGCTGATGTTTTAAGAACATATTTAATGTTCTTAGCTCCTTTTGAGGACGGAGGAGACTTTAGAGATTCTGGAGTAAAAGGAATTACAAGGTTTTTGGACAGAGTATGGAAAAAGTTTGATGACCATAAAGATGGAAAGGATAGTGAAGAAACTAAAAAGATTCTTCACCAAACAATCAAGAAAGTAACAGAGGATATAGAAAGTTTGAAGTATAATACTGCAATCAGTGCTTTGATGAAGTTATTAAACAAGATAGAAGACACTGATGTTTCACGGGAAACATCAGAGATATTTATAAAAATGCTGGCTCCGTTTGCTCCTCATGTAACAGAAGAACTGTGGAATAGGCTGGGTAATAGCTCTTCAATTCATAAAAGCAGTTGGCCTGAATTTGATTCTGATATTGCAAAAGAAGAAAAGTTTAATCTTGTTGTTCAGGTTAATGGAAAAGTAAGAGGTACACTAGAGGCAGAAAAGGGAATTAAAAAAGAAAAGGCTAAAGAGTTAGCCTTAAACTTAAGAAAAGTATCAAAATATGTTGGAGGCAAAGATATAAAAAGGGTGGTTTTTGTAGAAAATAAACTTATTAATTTTGTTGTTTAAGTTTATTTTCTCTCAGTCAATTTAAGCGAGGTCTCAATCTTTTGATTATCCCTTAGAACTTTAAGGTTTATCTTGTCACCCACCTCAGAGTTTGAAAGGTGATCTTTTATATTATTTTCTGAGGTTATTTTCTGACCATTCCATTCAAGGATTATATCCTTATTCTTTATACCTGCTTTATCAGCAGGGCTGTTTTTTATTACTGCTTTATCAAATGAGTGACCCTTGATAACTAAAGCGCCGTAATCAACGGGGAGATTTATTTTTTTACTTAAATCTTTGTTTATTGTTAAGTATCTTACTCCTAGGAATGGTTTAGTGATGTGGCCTGATTCATGAATCTCCCTTAAGTCTTTCTTAACTATGTTTACGGGAAGAGCAAAACCAACGTTTTCTAAGCCGGCAATCATAGCTACATTGATGCCAATAGCTTCTCCTGACATGTTAATTAAGGGGCCGCCAGAGTTACCAGGATTAATTGCAGCATCTGTTTGGATAAGACCTCGCATCTCTGATGGCTCAGAATCTTTTTCTATTTGAGCGGTGATCGATCGGGAAAGACCAGAGATGATTCCTTGGGAGACAGTGTTTTTGAAAAGTCCCATAATATTACCTAGCGCTAATACTTTTTGTCCAAGTTGCGTATTAGTTGAATCACCTAGTGGAATAGTGGGGAGTTCTTTTTCAGATTTTATTTTAAGCAAAGCTAGGTCGTTTAGAGGGTCACGAGCGAGAATTTCTGCTTTATGTTTTTTACCGGAGCTTAAGATAACGTGGTAATCTGAGTTTTTGGTGACCACGTGCCGGTTAGTTAAGATTATGCCGTCTTTTTTCACAATAAAGCCTGAGCCTCCACTGTCATTTTCGTCATTATTTTTTAAAGGGAGGTCGTTTAGGTTAAAAACCTTGTCCTCATGGTTGTTTTCAGAAACAACTACGGAAACCACGGCGGGCATAACCTTGTTGATAATCTTAGTGATTTGGTTTTCTTTATTAAAAATGTTCATTACTTTTATTATACCAAAGTTTGCGGAGGGGGTGGGATTTGAACCCACAAGCCCGTAAGGGCGCCACATTTCGAGTGTGGTGGAATAGCCGTTATCCGACCCCTCCCTTTTTTGTCTCCCCACCAGGACTTGAACCCAGATCGGAGGATTAGGAATCCTCTGTTTTATCCCGTTAAACTATGGGGAGTTATGTAACAGTTGAATAATACGATACAATTAGGATATGAGCAAATATTTAGGACAACATTTTTTAAAGGATAAAAATAAAGTTGAGATTATTATAAAAGCCTTGGAGATATCTGAAGGTGGTTTCGTTATTGAGATTGGACCCGGAAAAGGGGCTTTGACTAAGGAATTAATATCAGTTGATGAAAGTATTGAGTTGGTGGGGATAGAGAAAGATAAAAAACTAGCAAAAAAATTAGAAGAGGATTTTAAAGGGGATGTAAAAATAAAGGAAGGGGATGTATTAAAGATTTTGCCCAATCTTACAGATAGAATAGGAGAGTACAAGGTGATAGGAAACATCCCTTATTACATAACCGGTCAACTATTTAGAGTTTTAGGCGGGTTAAAAAATAAACCTGAAAAAATAGTTTTAACTATTCAAAAAGAGGTAGCTCAAAGAGTTACCTCTAGACCACCTAAGATGAATAGGCTCGCGGCTAGTGTTCAGGTCTGGGGAAAAATTAATATTGTTGATTACATCCCTAAAAAATGTTTCAAGCCTGTTCCTAAGGTTGATAGTGCGGTAATAGAGATTATTCCTTTTAAAGATACAGTTGATGACGGTTACTATAAGACCATGAGAGTAATCTTTAAGCATCCGCGGAAAACAGTTTTGAACAATTTAAATATTAGTTTGGGGGTAGATAAAGATAAAATCTCTCAAATTTTAGAGAGAATAGGAGCCTCAAAAAAAATAAGGCCTCAGCGACTTGATGTTGGAGATATTAAAAAAATTAAAAAAGAATTAGAAAGTTTGTAAATACAGCCATTAGAAAATGGAGGATAAAAGCCGGTAGAAATGATTTGGTTTTATATGATAAATAACACAAAGTAATACTTATAAAAAATGAAACGATTATTTCAGGAATAGGTTTGGTTATATGCAGAAAGGCAAATAATAAGCTTAACACCCAAAAAGTATGGGGGCCTATTTTTTTATATAAAAAGAAGAAAAGAAAGCCTCTAAACAAAAATTCTTCAGAAAAAAAGTATATTGCTGATAAAATAACACCTAAGATAAGAAAGTTGTCAGCACTTAATCCTCGTTGGTTGAGATAATAAGATTGAAAATTAAGCTGATTACTTAAGTAAAAAAGAATAGGGATGAATATTAAAAAGAAAATTAAAATCAAAAAAATGGCTTTTTTTGTTTTTTTAGGAAAATTAAAGCCAAAACTTAATAAATCTTTTTTAAGCACCTTTTTGATTATTAAAACAGGAACAAATAAAAAGAATAGAAGGGCTAACAAGGTTGAAAATATGTTAGATAATATTAAGCTATCAGGATAAATTTTTATAGAACTGAAAATAGTTAAAAAAATGGTTAATAAAATTAACCCTGTTTTTGAGCTCACTATTTTATTTAAAGCCTTCATAAAAATAATGGTGTTGATTAAAAATACTATATAAATAATGTATAATAATAATAAATCAAATAAATTTTATGTTAAACACAAGAAAAACACTTGGTCTAATAATTTTATTATTGGGTGTGGTAATTAGTGTTGGTTTATTATCAGATAATCAGAGTAAAAAAAGTGGTGATCCGGATAAAAATTTTAACCCGGAGGATCAAAATGCCAGTCTCAGCTATAAGCAGGGAAATGATGGCTCCTTTTTAAGGTTACCTGAAAAAAACACAGACGACCAGAACGAAGAAGGGGATGAAGATAATGATAATTTAACAAAGGGGTTTGTAGATTCTTATGCAATAAAATTATTAGAAAGTGTTGATGAGGGTGGAGGAATTGAGTCTCAAGAAAACGCTATCGAAGGGTTGGAAAATATAGATAAGACGGTTGATTACCCTCAGTTTAAAGAAAAGGATATAAAAGTTGTTGATAATACTTCAGATGAAAGAGAAATAGAATATATAGAAGAACTAGATCAAACTCTATGGAATAATTTTGAAGAATTAAAAAACGAAAATTCAGTTTCTGCTTTAAGAGGTTTTCTAGAAGATAATAATTCTGAAATACTAGATAAATTTATTAATACAGTCCCCCAGCATATAGATGATTTATTAAAAATAGAGGTTCCAGAAAACTGGGCAAGCTACCATCTTCAAATGTTAAATCTTTGGCAAAAAAAATTGACTATGTACAAAACAATGAAAAATAGAGAGGATGATCCCTTGAAAGCTTACCTAGCTATACAAGACTTACCTATAATACTTCAGGAAAGTGGTAAATTACACTCTATTATCAACGAAAGATATGAGGAATTAAAAAATAATGTACAGACTTAATGTTTAAAACCAATATATCAATTTTATTTTTAGTTTTAATACTTTTTAGTGGAATGGTTTATCCACTAAGAGCTCACGCTGTTTTAGGGATAGTTGATCTCAATATTGATCTAGCTGAAGTAGGTACGTGGATTGTAGATAATGTACTTCAAACTATTTTACAGACATTAAAACACCGCTTATTAAGCATGGCTACCAATAGAATTATAGAGTATATTCAAGGCAATGGAGACCCAAAATTTATTAAAAACTTCGACGGTGTTTTAGAAGACTCGTTTCAGGCAGCAGTGGGAGATACCGCTATAGAGTTAGGAGCTTCAGAGTTGTGTTATGAAGACCTAAGATTTCAATTAAAGTTTGATATGCAACAGCCTGTTTTTAGAGAGAGAGTCCAGTGTACTCTTGATGATATTGTAGAAAATATAGAAGCTTTCGGTGATAACTTTCAAGACGGTGGGTGGATAGCTTATCAAGAAAGCTTAAAACCTCAAAACAACCCTCAGGGAATAAAATTTTTAACTCAGCAAGAGGTAATGAATAAACAGGAAGAGAAAGAGACCGTAAGTAAGCTAGAGGTTTCAAATTCGGGAGGCTTCTTAAACTCAAAACGTTGTACGGAATGGGTTGCTAAAAATGATGGAGCGGTAGCATCAGGAAATGAAACTTATAATCAAGGTTTTTCTGTGACTTCCGGTCATGAAGAGTTTAATTACACAGAAACACCTGATGGTTACTCATGGAACGGAAGAGAGGATTCACCACTGGGATCAGACTGGAAATGTTCTAATACTGAGATTGTAACCCCAAGTCAAATTTCTAAATCAATTACAACTAAAGCTCTCGGATCTGATATAGATGCCTTACTTAATACAGAAGGGGTCGGTTCTTATATTGCCGCCATCATAAATGCAGGGATAAATAGGTTAACAAGAGAGACAGTAAATGGATTAACCTACCTAACCAGTGGGGATAAAAGTGCAAAGTGTAGTGAGCTAGAAGGAGGAGAAAGAGCTGCTTGTTATGCAGCAAAATCTGCTGCTAATGCTGCAGATGAAGTAAAGGGTGCCTTGAAAGATAAGATGGCTAAGGAGGAACAAACAGAAAAATTAGAGGGGGCAATTGATGACTTTGAAAGAAACAGGGATTTAATAAACACAACCTCTACAGAAGATTTTGTAGACCAAAAAGTAGAAAATCTTCAAGAATTACGGAGTGAGCTAGAAACTAAACATGCAAATTATAGCAATGACAGCATCAGTCTAACCTCTGCCAGCACTACCCTCCATGAAGCAAAAGAGGTTAACGAAGAAGCGTTTTCTATGACCACTACCACAGAAGGATTGATATCATGTAGAGAGGAGGTTTTAGAGAGCTTAGAAAATGATGGGGAAGCTTCTTCAGAAGAAATAATTGCTGCGGAAAGTAAATTAGAAAAGGCCGAGTTATACCTTAGTAACATAGAGAGTGATAAAGCCTTGATTAGGAATAAATTTAACTCTATCGATTTATATATGAATGACTGGAATTCAGTATTAGTAGAAATAGATAACAGGTACGATTACGACGTTTCACACGTTACCTCCACTATAGAAAGTGGAGAGTCATTTAGATTACAAAAATATCAAAGTGATTTCTATGATTTGATAGAAGAGGTAAGAAATATATCTTCGGATGTTGAAACAATAAAAGCTCGGGTAGAAGAAAGGGAAGAGACTATAGATTTAAAATTATCAAGTTGTAACGGATTATTAAATGATTAGGAACAAATAATGAAAAGTTTTATTAAAAAAAGAAAAAAACTTTTAAAGATACTAGGAATATCTTTATTAGTGTTTTCATTGCCGTTAGTTGCTAACGCAGGTTTGGCGGCAAATATTGCTTCTACCATAACAAACGTAATAGCTCAGATATTTAGGTTCTTTATAGGTACATTGCTAAACTGGATGGCTAGTTTAGCAGATGTAATGCTGCAATATAATATAAACAATTTAAATGATTCAAATACCTTAATTTCAGAAGGTTGGAAAATAACTCGTGATTTAGCAAACTTGGGTTTTGTGTTGGCAATAATCATTATAGGTTTTGCCACAATAGTACAGTTCAAACAGTATGGGGTGAAGAAACTATTACCTAAACTTATTGCGGCGGCTTTAATTGTTAACTTTAGCTTGGCTATTGCTACACCCATAATCGGTTTCTCAAATACGTTAACTAAATTCTTCTTAAACCCAGGCAACGGAGGGTATCAAATTTCAGGAGCAATAGCGGGAGCTTTTAATCCTCAAAAACTTGTTATTGGAACAAGTGATAATGAAGTACCTGCTGTAGATCCAGACAACCAAGGGAGCATTGGGGTGGGCTCCGCGTTGCTTATAGGAGTCACAAACATAATATTTACCATAGTACTCACCGGATTAACAACCATTGTGTTCGGGGCTTTAGCCTTTATGCTGTTAGCTCGCTATGTTGTATTAACTTTCTTGCTTGTTCTTGCTCCGATAGTATGGCTGGCATGGGTAATCCCCCAACTACAAAGCCAGTTTCAAAACTGGTGGCAAAGTTTTTTGAAATGGACCTTCTTTGCTCCGGCAGTGTCATTCTTTATTTACCTCACGTTAGTGGGAGCAGAGAATATAAAAAACGCAGATTTTGCTAATTCAGCCGCTGCTAACTTTGCAAGTTCAAACGCTGCTTTAGGAGCAATATTAAACCAGGGAATTCAAATGATTGTCCTTGCAGCTTTAATGTTCGCCGGATTATACGCCGCGGACAAGATGGGAATCAACGGAGCAAAAGGAGCAATTGGAATCGCTAAATCTGCAGGAGGCTGGGCAAAGGGCTGGGCAAAGGGCAAGGCATCAAGCTTTGCTAAGAGAAACGCTATGAGGGCTGTGACTTATCCAGTAAGGAGGAAAGGTAAGGAAAGTGATAAATCATTGGCTGGTAAAGCAAGGGAGATGGCTGGTAATCGAACGGGTAAGTTTAGTAGAAAAGCGGCTTCATGGGTGGCGGGACAGCTAACCGCACTTGAAGACAAGGGTAAGAAAGGGGTGGCAAGTGAGTACCAAAAGAAAATGAAAGGCTGGAGCACAGAAAGAAAGTTGGCCAAATTACCAGGAGCTTCCGGACCCGAGAAGAAAGAGCTTCTAAAAAGTCTGTCTAAAGACGGAAAGATCAATAAAATTAATGCTAAAGAACATCTTACCGAGGATAACAAAAGATTGTTTGAGAATTATGGAGAAAAGGGAGCCTTCAAAAAGATTGAGAAACAGTTGGGTATGACACTAGAAATGATGGAGGCGTTAAAAAATGATGATACGGATACATTTTATGAAGAGGCTGAAAAATTCTACGGAAAATTACTTAAAAAAGATTTGAAGGACATACCCCTCAAAGATATATTCAGCGGCAAGGAAAAGTTAGGCATTGGAAAGGATAAATTAGAAGAAGCGTCACAAATGATTGCTAAAGCTATAGCTAAAACAAATAAAGGTCTTGTGTCCAGCATTGAGCCTAAGCTAGACTCCAAAGGAAGAGATAATTTCGAAGCAGAATACAAAGCAGCTCTTACAACATTGGGAGATGAAAAAGGGCTAAAGAGGTTTAAGAATGTAATCGCTAACTTTGAAGGTGGTGGAGGAACATATTATAAAGAAGGATCGGAAGAGGGGTCCTCTGGAGAGGACAAGTCGGGATCTTCTGAAGAAAAAAGTGGTAAAGACAAAGAAGGGGAAACTAAAGATAAATAGAGAAAGGCTCGTCATTCATAAATAAAACAATATGATTACTTATCCAAAAGCCAAAATAGATAGAAGGTGGGACAATATGCCGATGGAACTTCGGAAGGCTTTGTATTCTCCGGCGTATGGAAAAACTCTGTTACAGATAGCAAAAGAACACCACCTTAATGAAATAAAAACAGAGAAGTTGTTTAAGCTTGTTTCTTTTGTGCTATATGGGTTTATACATAAAGAAGAGCTAGATGAAAAAATCTTAAAGGAGACAGAGATAGATAAAAAAGTTGCTGAACAAATTTCAGATAAGGTAGATAAAAAAATATTCTCTCAGTTCTTAGATGAACTTAATGAGATTTACTCACCAGTAGCAGAAACGGATACAAACATAGCCAACATAAAACACAAGACGGATCAGAAAATTGGAAACATCGAAATATCACACAAAGAAAAGCCGGAACAAAAAGGTGATAAAGAGTTTATTAAATCAGAATTTCAAAAAGAAGAAAGTCAAAAAACTGAAGAAAAAAATAAAGAGACCCCTTTTGTAATTCACCAAGAAGAAAAAAGAGAGGAAGAGAGACCAAAACAGAAAAAAGATTTCTCATTTTCATTTGGAGACTTCTTTGAAAAGCAAGAAAAAGATGGTCCTTCTGCAAAGGTTCAAACACCTAAAAAGGATCAGAAAAGAACGGTTCATTATAGTGAGTATAGAACTCCTGCTTCTTCTGATAATGATAAAAGCTTTATAAACATCGCTAATCAAAAAAATAAGCCTAGGAAGCAGCCTGATAAGAGTGGTGAAGCACAAAAACAAAAAGAAGCGGCAAGTAAGCCTGAGAAGCAAAATAAAAAGATTGATAAAGATAAGAAGAAAAATAACCCAAGTGTTTCAGGTAACACTATTGATTTAAGTAATCTAAATTAAATCATATGGCTCAGTTTCAGGTACCACAATTTATAGACAAAAAAGCAAAAATAATCGGTCCTTTAACTTTGACTCAGTTTTTGTATATTGCGGGGGCTGGAGGATTAAGCGTGCTTGCTTTTTATACGCTTCCTCCTCTTTTCTCATTTTTAATACTAATTTTTGCGGGAGGTTTGGGAGTGAGCTTGGCGTTTGTAAAAATTAACGGACAACCATTACCAAAAGTAATACTACACGCTCTTAATTTCTGGCAAAAACCAAAAAAATACGTTTGGAAAAGGGATATTGAAACTACAACCTTGGACACTTCTTCGGTAGAAAAAATAAAGGCGGTTAGAAAAAATATGGGGTTGCAAGGAAAGATAAAATCAGCGGTTAGAAATATAACTACCGGAAATATTCCTTTTCTAAAGAAAAATAAAGAAAAAAATGACCAGCAAGAACGTTACCAAACGGTGAGACATCTAACAGGAGAAGTGGAGAAAGCAAAGAGGGTTGATTATTCAGAATAATTAGGAATTAAATGAAGTATACATTAAAATAAAAACATGGCGGAAAAAACAAAAGCAACACAAAAATTTGTAGATGTAGATAGGGTGGAAAACGGAGTTATTTACATGAAAAATGGTGCTTTAAGAAAAGCACTTATAGTAAATGGCATAAACTTTAGTTTAAAATCTGAAGAAGAGCAGGAAATAATATTAGGATCTTTTCAAAATTTTTTGAATGGTTTGGATTTCCCGGTCCAGATATTTATTCACTCTAGAAAAATAAATATAAACTCTTATTTAGAAAAGATAAGAGAAAGAATAGATATAGAGAAAAAAGAGTTATTAAAAGTTCAGATAGAAGAATACGCCAAGTTTATAGAATCTTTTGTAGAAGAAAACCCTATTATAACTAAAAATTTCTTTGTGGTGGTACCTTATAAACCTATTAAGGTAGTAGAAAAAACAAAGAAGGGGTTAGGAGGAATAATAAATTCTCTAACTGGGAAAAACACTAAAGAAGAAACAGACAAAGAAGAGTCTGAGGCAAAAAAAATACAACAATTAGATTACAGAGTAGATGAGGTTCGGTCAGGTTTAGAACAGGTGGGGTTAAGGGTTAAAATATTAAAAGACGAGGAATTAACAGAGTTATTATACAATTTATATAATCCTCAGTTTATAGAAAAAGAAAGAAAATAATATGTCTAAAATAAAAATTCCAAAATCATATAATCCATCAGAAGAAAACATTGCTAACATTGTGGCTCCTGCTGGAATGAAAGAGAACTCTAATTATTTAAAGCTTGATAATTATTATGTAAAAACATTCTTTGTTTATACTTACCCCCGATATCTATCAACAGGATGGTTTTCACCAATTATTAATATGGCTGAGATGATGGATATATCAATATTCATTCATCCTATGGATACGGCCACTACGTTGAAAAAATTAAGAAAGAAGGTGGGTGAAATTCAAGCTCAGATATCTGAAGAAGAGGAGAAGGGATTGGTAAGTAATCCAAAGTTAGAAACAGCTTATCGTGATATTGAAAACCTAAGAAATACTCTTCAGCAAGGAACAGAAAAAATGTTTAAAGTTGGAGTATATGTAACAATCTATGGCTCTGATATTGAGAAGTTGAACACTCTTGAAAATGATATTACCTCAACCCTTGAATCAAAGTTGGTATATATAAAACCTGCCTTGTTTAGGCAGGTGGAAGGGTTCAAAACAACTCTTCCGTTAGGGGAAGATAAATTAAAGATTCACACGCCTTTAAATACGGGTCCAACATCTTCTTTATTCCCTTTTGTTTCACCTGATCTAACCTCAGACGAAGGGATTATGTACGGAGTTAATTTACATAATAACGGTTTGGTAATATTTGATCGTTTTGATTTAGAAAATGCTAACTCGGTTGTGTTTGCTAAGTCTGGAGCTGGAAAATCATACGCTACTAAGCTAGAGATATTAAGAACATTGATGATGGGCACGGATGTAATGGTAATAGACCCGGAGGAAGAATATCAATCGCTAGCTGATGCTGTAGGGGGTAGTTTCTTTAAAATATCACTAACCTCACCTCATAATATAAATCCTTTTGATATACCAGTAATTCCAGAAGATGAAGATCCGGCTAATGTATTTAAATCACATATTCTAAATTTAACTGGATTAATTAAGTTAATGTTAGGTGATATTGAACCTGAAGAAGAATCATTAATTGATAGAGCTCTTATTGAAACTTACGCTGCTCGGGATATTACCGCAGAAAACTTCGGTAAAAAAGATATTGATCCACCTATATTAGAAGATTTTCAAACAGTATTAGATAACACTGAGGGAGGGAGTAAACTTGCTCAAAGACTTGAAAAATATGTAAGTGGTTCTTATTCAGGCTTTACAAACTCTCCTACAGATGTAGATATGACAAATAGGTTTATTGTGTTTTCAATAAGAGACTTGGAAGAAGAGTTGAGGCCTATTGCAATGTATATAGTTTTGAATTTTGTATGGAGTCTTATTAGAGCAAATCTAAAAAGAAGATTATTGATTATAGATGAAGCTTGGTGGATGATGGAATATGAAGATAGCGCCTCATTCTTGTTTAGATTAGCTAAAAGAGCCAGGAAATATTACTTAGGACTCACAACTATAACTCAAAACGTTGAAGATTTTATGGATTCAAAGTATGGAAAACCTATTGTTACTAACTCCGCTCTGCAGCTTCTTATGAAACAATCTCCTTCAAGTATTAAAGTGTTGGCGGACACATTTGATCTTACGAGGAGCGAGAGACAGTTTTTGATGGAGGCGGAGGTGGGAGAAGGATTGTTCTTTGTAGGATTAAAGCACGTGGCAATAAAGATAATTCCGTCTTACACAGAGGATAAGATTATAACAACCGACCCAGAGCAGTTATTAGAACTTCGAAAAAATGAGTGAATATAAAAAGTTTAGCGCCTCTGAGATAGTAATTGGTGTGTTGTTGTGGTTAAGCGTAGACGGGGTGGCAGCACTTCTTGATATGACTGGGTTGGGATATTTATTAGCAACCCCACTACAATCCGTATCAAGCTTTGTAACAAGCTGGTGGTTGGGTAAAAAGGGGGGAGAAAAAACACCTTGGGGTTTAAAAAGACAGATAATGAAACAGATATCAAACTTTTTACCAATTATACCCACTGTTACAACTTCGTTTATAATAGAAGTAGTAATACATAATATGGAAATAGATATAGATTCTGAAAAAGAAGATGAGGATGAAGAAGATGAAGAAGATGAAGAAAAAAACGAAGAAAAGAATGGTTAATAAAAATATTTTATAATAGAAAATAGTATGAAAATATATAAATTAATATTAATAAGTTTGGTAATAACTACTTTAGTAGGGGTAGGAGTTAATATTGTAAAAGCAGAAAATGGATCTGAGGTAATTATTACCTGGGAAGCTGACAACTTTTATCCTTCAAATTATCAAGGTAAGCCTAAGGCTACCCCAAACTCAAAAATAAATGTTTCGGCTACTGTTTTAGAAAATAATAAAATAAAAGATTATTCTAATTTAAATTTTTTTTGGTATAACAATAATAATTTAATAAAAAGAGGGGCGGGAGAAAATAAAATTAATTTTGAAATAAATAAGCAAGTAGGAGAAGAATATTTTATAAAATTAAGAATTGAAGAAGGAGAAAAAGTTCTAGAAAAATCTATTAAAATTCCGATTTCTTCATATGAAATAGTGGTTGATTACCCATCTCCAAATAAGTCTATTAATTTAGGAGAAGAAAAAACAATTAGATCTATTCCATACTTTTTAAATGTTAATAATTTAAATGATTTAAATTTTGTTTGGAAGGTAATAAACGCTAAAGAATATGTTGAAAGGGGTAATATTTTAAATTTAAAAATAGGAAATTCAAAATCTTTGATAAATACTAAAACTATAGTCACGGGTTGGGTTTCTAATTTAAACAACCCAATGGAATCAGCTAAAACAAATTTAAGATTAGAAATCAATGATTAAAAAAATATCTACACTGTTATTTATAATTTTGTTTTTCTTTGTAATGTTTGCTGTGGTAAACGCGGCTGACGTTGGTAATGAACCTATAAAAATCACTGGTTATGAAAATCTTTCAGGGAACGATATTTCAGGAACAATTAATAAATTTTACAAGACGGCAATTGTGTTGGGGGGTATAGCTGCAGTTCTTGTGATTGTAATTGGAGGAATAATGTACGCTGTTTCTGGAGCAATAAATAAAAAAAATAAAGGAAAAGATATTATCGTCTCCGCTATTTCCGGTTTGGTTCTTTTGTTGGGGGCTTATGTAATATTAAATACGGTGAACCCTCAGTTAACTAAGCTAAGTAACCCTCAGTATGCAACTCAGGATGGGGAGAAAATAAAAGGGGTTTCAAGTTTTGAAAAGGGTAGTACTAATATAACAGGCGCATCCTGTGCTCAATACCCAAACCTTGAGCCTTGTGAAGAAGGAGAAAACCCGGAACAAAATGTGGAAGGGGAGTGGAGTTGTTGTGTCGAATCAAATGTTTGTTCGGAAGAAACTGTGTCTAATTGTCCGGTAAATGGAGAAAAGTTTGTTGTGGGAGAAGGAGAAGAAACTCAACCTTATTGCTATAATGAAGAAAATCAAACAATAAAAGAAAATATGGACCCAAAGTGTGTAAAACACAACCGAACAGGAACAATGGTTCATGATTGCGGAACTCAAGCAGATAATATAGTAGTAAATTGTCCAGAAGGAATTAATCCCAGTTGCACTGCGGAAGGTCAAGTTATTTGTGAGGGAGTTACAAAAGAAACAATTAGTGTGCCTGTTTGTAACACCTGTGAAGACGAATGGGATGAATGGGATGAAATAACAATCCAGAATGGGGGTGTTTATTACAAAGCACCATATTACCCTATGAATGGTGACCCTGGAAATCCGGGAGGGGATGATGGAGTAAAATGTGTTCCTTATGCCTGGAAAACTGACATACATACGGATAGTTGGAAATATGCTGATCTGGATGGATTAAATACGTGCCAATAATAATTAAATAGTATTCATGAAAAAAAGAACAAAAATAATAATTATTATCTCTGTGTTGGTAATTTTTGCGGTGGTTTTAATTTTAATATTAAAACCCTCAGATAAAGAGCCTGTATCACCACCGGATATTAATGACGGGAAATTAAAAACAAGCACGAGCACATCTCAAACCCAAGAAGAAGGTCTTACAATAACAAGACTTTCTGATGAAGATAAAAATGTATTTGATTTTTGGGAGGACTCTACTACTAGCGAGGTATTATATATAACCCCTACTGGAAAAATATTTTCTGCTAAGCCGGGTCCTGATCCAGAAGTATCAGGAAGAGAATTTAATGGAATAAATAGAATACGTAAAAATTATACGAACGATAAGGTGTTGATTTCGTTTGGTGACCCCAAATCTCCAAGCTGGGGGGTTTTTGATACTGAAGACAGGGTGTGGCGCCCATTACCTTCTTATATTCAAAATATAACGTGGTCAGGGGATAAGGTTTTTGCAGTAGTTTCTACTAATCAGGGTAATAGCTTGGTTTCTTTTGATTTTGAAGAATTAAAAAATAGTGGAGAGAAAAATTATGAAGTGTTATTACAAAACTTTGATTTTAATGATGTTGATATTAAATATGTTCCTGATAATAAAATATTAATCACTGAAAAAACAGCGGAGTTTTATAGATCAAGGGTATGGAAATTTAATACAAAAAGTAAAGAATTAACCTTTATGATAAACCCTGAAAGGGGGTTGAGTTTGGTGTGGAAAAATGGAACTTACTTTAAATACAGTTCTGAAAGTAA